>CALVOU010000037.1 GCA_944350365.1 uncultured Bacilli bacterium | reverse complement strand
AAGAATATCCCTTTCTAAATTCATCTTAAGCACTTTTATTATATCACCATCCCTCAAAAACTACAACATAGCGAAATATTATAAAAAGCAAAAAAAATTAATATATTTCTTAATATTTGTCATGTTGTTGGCCAGTTCATTAGGAATGGCTTTACCATATTTTTATAGTAAAAGATTAATTGGTGTAACAGATAATTCCTTTAATCAAGTAGTATTATATAGTTTGTTAATTATCATCATAGTTACATTTCATCATTTGTTTTGGTATTTGTGGGAAAAATTAGCTTCAATTTTAACAAATAGAGTTTCTATAGATATTAGAAAAGATTTAACTGAAAAATTGATGAATACGAGTTATCAAATTATCAAGCATAAAACTAGTGGATATTATTTAGAAAGGTTTACTGATGATGTCGACGAAGTATCATCATTTTTATCCAATTTTTTAGGAACTTTAGTAGATACACTAACGAATTTTAGTTTTCTTATTTTGATATTCTTTTTAAATTATATATGTGGAGTTTTATTTTCTATAGGCATTATTGTACTTTATATATTCGACTTAATTAAGATTAAGAAAAACTTAATATATTCAGAAAAAGTAAAAACATTAAATGAAGAATTTAATTCCAAAATAAATGAAAATATTAAAGGAATCAAAGATATTAAAGGATTAGGAATTAAAGAACAAGTGATTACCTCTACACAAGAAGTTAGTCAAATATTATCAGATACAAAAATAAAACAGGATAGAATTATTGCTTTATTAAGCAGAATTAAGACTTATACTCAATATCTTATTGAGGCAGTATTAATTGTTTATTCCATTGGCGTTTTAATTCCTAATAATGAGATGACAACAGTAGTTTTATTAATGACTTTGGATTATGCTGGATTCATGTATGATTTAGTTGATTATATAGCTAGTACAAAAGACCATTTTGTGAAAAGTGAATTTAAATCTAAAAGATTATTGGAAATATTAGATAATCAAAATATAGATAAGTTTGGAAAAGTCAATTCTTTAGATAATTATCAGATTGTTGTTAATCATCTTTCTTATTCTTATGAAGATGATAAAAATAAAAAGGTATTGAAGAATATTAGTTTTAGAATTAAAGAGAACACTTCAAATATTTTTATTGGAGAAAGTGGTAGTGGAAAAAGTACTTTATTTGGATTATTAACAAAAGTATTAAGTACAACGGATCATAGGATATTCATTGGTAATAAAGACATTAATGAGTTGTCTGAAGCTACTTTTAGAGCCAATGTTTGTATTATAAATCAAGAACCATTTTTATTAAATGATACGATATTTAATAATATAAAAATTGTAAAACCTGATGCTACTTATGAGGAGATAGTGAATGCTTGTAAAATAGCAAATATTTATGATGAAATAAATATGCTAGAGAATAAGTTTAATACATTAATAGTGGAAAATGGAAATAATTTATCTGGTGGTCAAAAGCAAAGAATTTCTATTGCGAGGGCAATATTAAAAAATACAAAAATATTATTATTTGATGAACCTACGAGTGCATTAGATAAGAATAATCAAACTATGTTTTTTGATATGATTAATTATTTGAAGAAAACGAAAACGATATTGATAATCGCGCATAAGTTTGATAATTTAGATTCATTTGATAATGTTTTCGAGTTAAAAGATGGAAAAATAAGGCATGAGTGAGAAAAAGAATTCAAAAAAATAATAGCTTTTTTATAAGTAGCATGTTATAATAGTGTAAAACGTTGACGAAAGAATATTATTTAGTTAGCATCAGAGTGAGCTTGGTATAGTGTGAACAAGTGATGAGACTATTTAATTCCTACTTTCTGAGTGAGATGAAAACATTTTCCGGAAAAATTTCCGTTATCATGATTAAAGAAAAAGAAGAGGATGGCACCGTCATATTTGACTCCTTGTGTCATTCTTCTTTTTGTTTATAGGAGGGCATTATGAAACTTAGTCAATTAAACATGAAAAAGATCAATTTAGAGGATATTGATTCTCGTTATTCAGGACAAGATATTTTACTTAAATTAGGGGAGTTATATCAATTTGAAAGTGGTATTTATGGATATGGTAATCTTTGGGTAAAATTAGAGAGAACAGTTGAAAATATCATTATTGAAGAATTAGATAGGAGAGGTTGTATTCAGGTGGAATTCCCTAAACTTCAACCTAAAAAAATTTGGGAACAATCTAATCGTTGGGATATGTATACCAAAGAGGGAGATATTATGTTTACTTTGAAAAACAATTTAGGGGAATATGGGTTAGCACCTACAGCGGAAGAATGCGCCACTTTGTTTGGAGCCAATCGTTTACCTTCTTATAAGAACTTACCGGCGATTTATTATCAGATTGGAGAAAAATTCAGAAAGGAAATTCGGGCAAGAGGGTACTTGTTTAGACCTCGTACTTTTGTGATGATGGATGCTTATTCGTTTGACAAAAGTGAAGAAGATATGAAAAAAACATATCAGTTGATGCATGAGGCTTATATGGCTATTTTTGCGCGACTTGGACTTAAAATTATGCCTACTATCAGTGATAATGGAGTAATTGGAGGAAGTGTTGCTGAAGAGTTTCAGGTAGCTACTCCTTTAGGAGAAGATGAAATTCTGTTTGATGAAAAAAGTGGAATCGGGATTAATCGCGAAGTACTTGATTTTCCTAATCGTGATGATTATTTAAAACAACTAGGGGTTAGTGATGTAGAAGTATTAAAGCCTTATACTACCGTAGAATTAGGGAATAATTTTCAACTAGGAACCAAGTATTCTACTAGTATGAAATTGTTTTTTAAAGACGAAGAAGGAAAGGATAAACCTTATTATATGGGGTGTTACGGAATTGGGTTAGGAAGAATTATTGCTTGTTTAATTGAAAATCATCTTCTTTATGAAAACGGCAAATTGAAAGGGTTTGCTTTACCTTATTCTCTTGCCCCTTATAAAGTACAAATTATTTATCAAACAGAGTATCAAGCGCAAGCGGAAGCTTTGTATCAACAACTAGAAGATTATCATATTTCAGTGATACTTGATGATCGTAAAGATTTAGGAATTGGTAATCGGATTAAAGATGTTTGTGTACTCGGCACACCAAAAATGATCGTTATTGGGAAAAAGTTTGATGGTATTCATTATTCGGTGGAAGATACTAAGACGAGTAAAGTAGATACTGTTTTAGTTGAGAATATTGTTGATTATTTTAAAAAGATGCTGAATGAGGAATAAAGTATTTTCTTCCTTAAATGTTTATTTATTTTTGGTGTATGTTATAATGTTACTAGAAAATTTTGGTTATACTAAGAAGTGAGTAAACGGGAGGAAAAATGAAGAAGATAGTTACTTGGATTATTCTAGCGATTGTTATTTTATTGTTGCTTGGTGTCAGTTTATTTTTTCATGTTGAAGAATATTCGATTGAAGGTGTAATTATTGCCCTTGATGGTGAGCAGATTACTTTACAAAGTGAAGATGAAAAATATCAGTTTTCACTAGTGAATGCTTCTTATGAAGTAAAATTAGATCAATTATTACAGAGTAGAGTAATCGTTAGTTATCATAAAAGTTTAAAACTTTATCCAGAAATTAATATGGCTACGAATCTAGAACTGATTGCCTTAGATGAGTTGGCGTCTGTACCACAACAGTTTCGAGATGATGGTATTTTTCAAAAATATTATGTTTCTGCCTACGAAACTCTACAAACGTTAACTTTAGAAGAAAAAGTCGGTCAGATGATTTTAGCTCGCTTAGATGAAGAAGAGGCAATGGATGCGATTTGTGATTATCATCTAGGTGGTTTTGTATTATTTAAAGTTAATTTTGATGGAAAAACGAAAGATCAAGTTCAACAGATGATTAACTCTTATCAAGATATTTCTTCTATTCCGTTATTTATGGCTGTTGATGAAGAAGGAGGAACAGTAGTTAGAATCAGTAGTAATCCCTTACTTGCTGACGACAGATTTTTATCGGTTCAAGAAGTATATCGGCAAGGGGGAATGGAAGCGATTCATCAAGATACCATCGCTAAAGCTACTTTATTAAACGAATTGGGATTAAACATTAATTTAGCTCCAGTCGCAGATGTTTCTACGAATCCTGCCGACTATATTTATAGTAGAAGTTTTGGCCAGAATGCAGATGCTACTGCCGATTATATTGGACAAGTTGTTCGTTGGTATCAAGAAGAAAATATGGCTTGTACGCTTAAACATTTTCCAGGTTATGGAAACAATAAAGATACTCATCAAGGCATTGCTATCGACGAAAGAGCGTATTCTAACTTTTTAGAACAAGATTTTTTACCGTTTGAAGAAGGCATTAAGAATGATGTACCTAGTATTTTGGTTTCCCATAATATTGTGAAAAGCATGGATGAAGAGTATCCAGCTTCACTATCCAAAGAAGTACATCGTATTCTTCGAGAGGATTTAGGCTTCACTGGGGTCATTATGACCGATGATTTGGCAATGAATGCGATTAGTGAATATACTCATCATCCGACAGTAGAAGCAGTTTTAGCGGGAAATGATTTGGTTATGGTAACGGATTATGTGACTAGTTACCAGGAAATATTAAAAGCTGTTCAAGAAAACACTATCTCTGAAGATATGATTGATCAAGCGGTATTTCGCATTCTTGCTTGGAAATATCAAATGAATTTATTGCCATCAGTAGATTCAGAAGATAAAGAATAAAAAAATTATTTTGAATATGTTCATATATAGTGTTGGAGGTAATTAATGAAGAAAATTGTTTTTAGTGATTATGATGGAACTTTGAATACAGGCGAAGAAGATATGATAAAAAATATTCAAGCTATTCAAGAATTTATGAATAACGGGAATCTATTTGTTATTGCGACTGGTAGAAGCTACTTGGATTTGAAAAGAAAACTTGAATCTTATCCCATTCCATTTGATTATTTAATTGTGAATCATGGAGGAGTTATTTTAGATAAAAATGAAAAAGTAATCGATGCTTGTTTAATTCCTCAAAAGGTTGGTGTTCAAATTTTAGCTGAGTTAAAATCTAGTGAAGCAGTTGAACATATTATTCTTTTTGATACTATGAAAAAAGATATAGTGGAAGATACTAATGAACTTACTAAAATTATGGTAGAAATGAAAGATGAGAAATCAGCTAGATTTTTATCTGAAATGATAAATGAAAAATGGAAAAAAAACGTTAAATCTTATGTTATAGTAACGAAAAAGTATTGTTTAGTAGAAATCATTTCAGTAAAAACAAATAAGGGAAAAGCAATTGAGAAAATATTAGAAATTGAGCATATACCAAGTAATGCGGTTTATCCTATTGGTGATGGGGCTAATGATGTCGAGATGATTTTAAAATATCATGGTTATGGAATGAAAAATTCTGAAGAAATTATTTATAAAGCAACGAATAAACTTTGTAATGCGGTTTATGAATTAATAGAGAAATTAAACAAGGAATAAACTAATAATGTATTTCTTATTTAATTGAGTGATGAGATAAGGTAAAGTGAGTCATTTTATTATGAATTGTTCTTTGCTTTTTCTAATAGTTATGTTATGATAGAAAATATGATAAGATTGTGAGGTTTTTAAATGCAAGAAATAATCATTTCTTTTATGGATCAATTTGGTTATTTGGGAATCATGTTGTTAGTTGCTTTAGAAAATGTGTTTCCACCAATTCCTTCGGAAGTTATTTTGGCTTTCGGTGGTTTTATGACGACATATACATCGTTACATGTTATTGGGGTTATCATTAGTGCGACGATCGGTTCAGTAGTAGGTGCAATTATTTTATACTTAATTGGAAAATTATTGAATAAGGAACGGTTGATTAATATCGTATCTGGAAAAGTAGGTAAGATACTTAGGTTAAAACCAAAAGATATTGAAAAAGCCGATAGATGGTTTGATGAACGTGGAAATATTGCGGTGTTCTTTTGTCGTTTTGTTCCTATTGTTCGTAGTTTAATTTCTATCCCAGCTGGTATGAGTGATATGCCTCTTCGTTCATTCTTATTATTTACGACGATTGGTACGTTGATTTGGAATACTGTCTTGGTTATATTAGGTAGTAAAATGGGAGAAAATTGGACTAAGATTGTCGACTTTATCAGCGAATATGCCTCTATTACCTTAGTCGTTCTGGTCGTTGCCTTTATTGCTTTTGTTGTTTGGTTTTATTTTGGACGACTTCATAAAAAGAAAAAAAGACATAGTTAAAAGAAGAGATAAGTATTTCTTCTTTTCTTTTAAAATAGTTTAATAAGGTGATATACGATGAAATTGTTACGTGGTTTGTTTCGGATTGTTTTTAGCCGTTTTACTTTTGCTGTTTGTTCTCTAGCTTTACAAATTGCAGTTATTTTTATTGCTATTTCTTTTTTTAGTGAATACATAGTCTGGTTATTCGGAGGATTTACGACGTTAAGTGTGATTGTTGTTATCTATATTTTGAATAAAAATCAAAATCCTTCTTATAAAATAGCGTGGATTATTCCTATTTTATCTTTACCTGTTTTAGGAGTTTTACTTTATCTTTTTGTTCATACTCAAGTAGGCGTTAAAGCGGTTCATCGTAGATTATTAGAAGAAAGAAGTAAAACTAGGAAATTTTTATTACAAAATAGAGAAGTTATTCGGGAAGTAACTAAACAAGATGAGTTGGTGGCTACTAGTTTACATTATATCCATCAGGTAGCTGATTTTCCTGTTTATCGAGCATTAAATACGAGTTATTTTCCCTTTGGAGAAGATCAATATCATGACTTGTTAAAGGAATTGAAAAAAGCTAAAAAGTTTATCTTTTTAGAATATTTTATTGTAGAACGGGGAGAAATGTGGAATTCTATCTTGGAAATTTTAAAGGAAAAAGTAAAAGAAAATGTAGAAGTAAGAGTAATGTATGATGGGATGTGTTCGATTGTTTTATTACCTTATGATTATCCAAAACAGTTGAAGAAGTTTGGAATTTTATGTAAAGAGTTCATGCCTATAAAACCGGTTGTTTCTACACTTCAAAATAATCGTGATCATCGAAAGATCTGTGTGATAGATGGTAAGGTTGCCTATACTGGTGGAGTAAATTTAGCGGATGAATATATTAATCAAAAGATGCGATTTGGGGTATGGAAAGATAATGCTGTTAAAATCGAAGGAGAAGCTGTAGACAGTTTTACAATTATGTTTTTAGAAATGTGGAATGTGGATTCACCGACTGGAAATGAGGAATACGGAAAATATTTAGGATGTAGTAGAGAAGCAAGTGAGTCAAAAACGGATGGGTATGTTATTCCATTTGGCGATAGTCCTTTAGATAATCAGACTATAGGGGAAAATATTTATTTAGATGTTTTAAATCAAGCAAAAAAATATGTTCATATTATGACTCCTTATTTGGTTTTAGATTATTCTTTGATGTCAGCATTAATTCATGCGGCTCAACGGGGAGTTGAAGTAGTGATTATGATGCCTCATATTCCCGATAAAAAATTAATTTATTATTTGGGGAGGAGTTACTATGCTGATTTGATTCAAAATGGGGTAAAAATATGTGAATACACGCCTGGCTTTGTTCATGCCAAAATGATGATTAGTGACGATGAAAAGGCAGTAGTTGGAAGCATTAATTTAGATTATCGTAGTTTGTATCTTCATTTTGAATGTGCTTGTTTGTTCTATCAAAGTAAATCTATTAGTCATATGGAAAAAGATTTTCAAGAGACGTTAGAAAAATGTCAAAATATTCAACTTTCTGATGTTTTCTGTTATCCTCTTTGGAAACGGGTAATTGGTAGAGTACTTAGATTTTTTTCTCCTTTATTGTAGAAAATTTGATGATCGATTCACATATAGTGTATTGGTGAAGCATAGTGAAGAAAAAGATTATATGGAGTTTTGGAGTTTTCTTGCTCCTTTTTTTTATTTGGTTAGCTCTTAAGAAAGAGGTTACTTCTTTACCTTTAGCTAGAGAGAGTATTTCTATTTCTGATGAAGAAGTGATGAGATTATCTTCTAGCGATTTATCACAACCTTATTTTTTAGAAGTCTTTTATCCAGTTACCGATTATGAAGTTCTTAATCAACAGATTCAACAAATGATTACGAATTATGTTAGTGATTTTGAACAGTCACTTTCTCCTAATACTGTTCAAAATGATCAAATGTATTCTTTGATGATTTCTTATGAAACGTATGAGCATCCACCATTTGTATCTTATAGGTTTACTATATTTATGGATACTGGTGGAGCTCATCCTAATCATTTTTTATGGACGATTGTGTTTGATCAAGAGGAAAAAAGAATGATTTCTATTACCGATTTAGAAAAGAAATATCCAACAATATTGTCTATTTTTTCGAGAGTATGTCGAGAAGTATTAATGAGTGATCAGGGAATTGTCAATATTTCGATGTTATTTGAAGGGACTAACCCTACTTCAGAAAATTTTTCTCATTTTGTGTTTACTTCTCAAGGGATACTTATCTTTTTTGAATATTATCAGGTAGCTCCTTACAGTTCAGGAGAATTTCAGGTACTAATTCCTTATGAACAAATAAAAACGGGATAATTGGTACAAACGCACCAACCAAATTTCTTGATGGTACATACAGTATAGTGGGTGATGTTTATGTTAGATTGGTATTTATTACAAGTAATATTAGTCATTGCGATTGCCTGTAGTACGATAACAGTAGCGTTTATTCAAAAAACAAAGAAGTTTTGTCGAAATAGTCGTTGTATTACATGGTATAGTTTTATTGTAAATATGTTATTTGGCTATTTCTTTTCTATTACGTTTGCAAGTATTGATACAGCTAAGAGTTTATGGGTAGGACTCTTTAGTTTTATTGGTGCAGATACGATTTATCGTAATTTAGAGGGAAAATTATCTTCGTATTCTGATTTAGTGGTTAATCGGGCATCAAATAGTGAAAAGACGAATAGTGAGGAGAGCAAACAAGATAATTCTTCAGCTTCATCTAATGGTGATGAAATCATAGGGGAAATTCATTATGAATAAGAATTATATGATTTATCCATTAAAGACAATGCGTATTACACAGAGTTATCATGGAGAAACTTCTCATCGACCTCATTGGTATCAAGCAACTGATTATTGGGATTATCCCATTGATGATGGTGGGCTAGATAGTGGTAAAGATCCTATTTATTGTCCTTGCGATGAGATGAAGGTAACTGCGATTCGGGGTTTAGGTAACGCTAGTGTAACCAATACGATTTGGTTAGTTTCTACTTCTCCTGTTGTTGCACCAACGTTTAATGATATTGCGTTTATGACACTTACGCATTCTAACGATCAAGATTTAAGTCAGATTAAAGTTGGTGATTTATTTAAACGAGGAGAGATTATTTGTCATGAAGGTTCAGATGGCGCAACTAGTAATCATATTCATATCGTAGCTGGGAAAGGGTATTGTGATACTTGGGTAGAAAATAATAATCACAAATGGGTCATGAAAGGAGTATGCCTTCCTCCAGAGGATGTTTTCTTTTTAGATCCTAGTTTTACTAAAGAAGTATTTGGTGGCTCCCTACCTTGGGTAGTGCTACCTACTCAACTTAGTTATGTTGGAACTCCTGTTTCTAGAGATTCTACAGTGAATCAATTGGAAGTTTTAGTTACCAATTTACGAGCTCGTCGTGAACCGGGCTTACAAGGAGAAGTTTTAGGATATATTCAACCGGGTATTTATACATATACGGAAGAAAAGAATGTAGATAATTATCAGTGGTATCGAGTTGAATCTTATTGGATTGCTTCTACGGATGGGTGGGTAACTTTACTTCTGAGAGAATCACCTTCAGAAGAGATTCCTGAAGTGGCTAAACCTAGATTGATTTTTACTTGCCAACAGACAGGAAAATATTTAATTTATCTGCAAGCAGGCGCAAAATTATACTTGGAATAACATTACGAAAAGAAGAGGGTTGGGTAAAAACAATCCTCTTTTGATGTAGAAAATATCCTAATGGAATACTTATATAATGGATTTTCAACAAGTTAATTTATTTGGATTTGAAGTAATAAAAAAGTAATGTGTTTTTCAAAATAATTTCATTAATCTTGTCAAAATAATTGGGTATAGGTATAATGGTACTATAAAATAGGGAGTGCTTATGAAAGAAAACAGAAAAACGATAATAGTTTTATTATTTTTAGGGTTAGGTGTATTTTTTATGATAACCGGTTTAAGTTACGCTTATTTTACTAGTTCGGTAAATTCTAACGAACAGATAGTAGAAAGTGGAACTTTGCAAATAGCATATCAAAATACGCAGAATATTTTGACTTCCGAAATGAATCCTACGACTGAAGAATATGCTAGTATTCATCAGTTTACTGTGACTAATACAGGCACTTTGGATGCAACTTATCATATTAGTATGATTAACATTGCGTTATTAAAAAATGATTCTCCTACGACAAGCGTTAATCTTATGTGGGCACTATATGAAGCAGATAGTGATTATGTGGAAGGTGATTTAGTAAGAAAGGGAAGTTTTTCTGCAGATAGTGGCTATCAGAGTGGGAAAACAGAATATGTGATTGCGACTGATTTATCTCTTAATGTAAGTGAAAGTCAAAGCTATGTTTTAAAAGTGTGGCTACAAGAAGCCGGTGTTCCTCAAAATGAAGATCAAGGGCTATCTTTAAATTTTAATATTGAGGTTAGTACCGAGACCAAGGATGTAACAACCGGTATTAAATCTATTCTTAGAGAAAGAGATGGTTCTACTTCCATTGAAAATTTTTATGCTCATAGTGCTACCATTCAAAAAATTGTGATTCAAAATCAATTAAACCCTATTGAATCTGCAGAATATAGTTTTGATGTTTCTAACGATAATGATAAAAGTGTCATGGCCTATTTGACTGAAAACACTGACGGAGCAACGCATACATTATATCTTCAAGGTAATACCAAGATTTATTTGCCTGAGGATGCTTCTGATTTATTTAGAAATTTTCCTGTTTTAACGACAATAGAGGGTTTAGAATATTTAGATGTTAGTGAATGTATTTGTTTTGAAGCGATGTTTAGTGATAATTTATTATTAACTTCATTGTCATTTGATAACTGGGATAGTTCTAAAGTAACAACAATGGAGCGAATGTTCGATGAGTGTGTTTCTTTAGAAAATATTATTTTTAATCAATTTGATACATCATCTGTTGTAAATATGGGGGAGATGTTTTCTCATTGTGAGTCATTAACGTCTTTGGATTTAAGCGTTTTTAATACTGAACAAGTTACACATATGAATCGAATGTTTTACCATTGTAATACGCTTATTAACCTAAATACCAATAGCTTTGACACTTCTAAGGTAACTGATATGAGAGAGATGTTTTATAATTGTGATATGATTCCAGAATTGGATCTTCGGCATTTTGATGTTTCTCAAGTTACTGATATGACGAAAATGTTTTGTCATTGTTTAGCGTTAGTTACTTTAAATATAGATGGTTGGGCTAATTCAGTATTAGTAACAGCAGCGAATATGTTTGAACACTGTTGGGAATTGACTTCTATTAATCTTGAAAATTTTACTTTTCAAAACGTTACTACTTTGGATGTTATGTTCAGTAATTGTGAAATGTTAACTTCAATAAATCTTAGGCAAGCAGATTTTTCTCACCTTAATCCCACAGATATGTTTTATGATGTTCCGGAGGGCACAACTGTATATGTAAAAGATAGTGTGATGCAAGAATACTTATTAACGCTTTTTCCAACTGGCAATATTGTGGTTTATAGTAACTAAAATTGAAGCATGCTTTTGTGCTTCTTTTTTTATTTTGTCTATTATTTTATAATTTTACTTTTCTTGTATTAAAATAATGATTTTTAATTTTCTTTCTTTTGTTTAGATAATTTATATGTTAATCTGAAATGGAATATATTTGTTCGCTACTTGTCAAAAGGTTAGTAAAGAGATATACTTATATTATAAAAGAATATAAGGAGCCGTAAAATGAATAAGAAATTGAAAAAAATGGGATTTACTTTAATAGAATTATTAGTAGTGATTATTTTAATAGGTGTTTTGATGGCAATCGCTCTTCCAGCTACTAGAAATTTAACTTATGGAAATCGAGAAAAGAAATACGGGATTTTAGAAGAATTAGCTTATGAAGCAAGTAAGCTATATGTGAAGGATTATAAGGGAGAAATGACAAATGCTAGTAGTGATTGTTTTAATGTTCCCTATGATACTTTATTAAAGGAAGGATTAATTGAAG
>CALVOU010000036.1 GCA_944350365.1 uncultured Bacilli bacterium | reverse complement strand
GTAAGTGAAACATTAAAAGTAAAAGAGATGATTGAAGAAAAGAAGTTTTCTAAATCTCTAACTGATGTTCGTTTATCTGAGATATGTCGTATATTAGAATATAAAGCTAAGTATTATGGAAAACGATATATACAGATAGACAGCTATTATCCAAGTAGTCAAGAGTGTAGTAAATGTGGATATAAAAATGAGAAAGTAAAAGAATTATCAGTTAGAAACTGGATATGTCCAGAATGTGGAAGTTACCATGATAGAGATATCAATGCTAGTCAAAATATATTATTTGAGGGAATAAAGAAATATGTAAAAGAGTTAATATAGTCGAGAAAAAAATACAGATAAAATAAGAACAAAAAACTACGGTAGCGACTACCGAATGTTAAGTCTGTGGAGAATAAAGATTACTTTATCGATGAAGCAGAAAACCCAGGAGGTAACGACTGGGACATGAAAAATTTATTTTTCATTTTGTTCCGAATGTTCCATCTACAATTCAAATCACTGTGAAAGATGCGACTGCTCAAACATGGATTCAAGCTAGGTTAGGCAGTGGAAATGGAACTGTTATCATAGCCACTTAACTAATACAGTATTTGTAATTCTATTTGAAAATATATTGTATTCTCTTCTTTAGCGCCGGAGTAAATATTTGTTAATGATATGTGTTAAAAATATAACCTAACTCTATTCTCATTTGTTGATTTTAGTTGGTAATTACGATAAAGGGTAAAGACAAGGTAACCCTTTTTCTATTGTAATTAGATTGGTAAGGAGAATTATTTGTAAAAAAGTATTACTCAAAGGAATTCTACTTTTTTCAGTAGATAATAAAATTAATGGCTTTGAAGCGAATTAAATAATGTTGGCGAACTTATATAGTGTGAGAGGCGAGAATTAGTTTTAGCAAGATATTAAATGGTATGAATGAAATAGAATTATATATTTTAAATAGGACTTAAAATAATAATATTCAATTATGTATTACTGTGGAGAGTAGAAAATAGGCGTATAAAATTTGCAGATTTTTGTGGAATGATCGTAAGGGTGACAAGTGGGTGGAGAAAAATAACTGTGAGAAAACATATGTCAATAATTCAGCTATAATTTGATGTAAAATAGGTCTCTTTTTTCATAATTTTTTCTTCTTTTCATAAATTTTACTAGGTGGATATTATGTTAAAAAAATATGTTTCCTATCTTGGGGTTTTTGTGTTAGTTTGTTTTAGTTTCTTTTATACGGAAAAAGCAGCAGACATTGTAAGACGAAATGATCCAATTATGCAGATGATCGAAGAAGTAAAAGGGGAATATGAAGTAGATCCTATCGAAGCCATCGTGGTTGGAGATGAGATTATACCCGGTTTAAATGGAAGACAAGTGAATGTGAATAAGAGTTTTTCTAATATGAAAAAGGTTAATCGTTATCAAGAATCTCTTCTGGTGTTCGATGAAGTGATGCCTGATCTTTCTTTAGCCTATGATAAATATGTAATTAAAGGAAATGAGCAATTAAATCAGGTTGCGTTGATGTTTACGGTGGATGATGGTAATAATTTAGAAGCCATTAGTCAAGTATTATTGGAGAAAAATGTAGTTGCGACATTCTTTATTGATGGGGATGTGATACAAGAAAATATGGATATGGTAGAAAGTTTAGCTGGAGATGGTTATGAAATAGAGAATTTAGGCTATCAGGGAAGTTATACTACTGATCGTTTTGAATGGACGAATAATATGATCGAATCATTAACGAATGTAAAGGTAAATTATTGTTATACGGAATATAAGGATAGTAATATTTTAGATTTATGTAGTCATCATAAAATGTATACCATTAAACCTTCTATTTATGCTTCTAATTACCCATTACTTACTGTAAAGAAAAATTTAAGTAATGGTAGTATGATTAGTTTTGATACTAGTGATACAACGCTTAAAGAGTTACCTTCCGTAATTAGTTATATTCAACAAAAAGGATATGCCTTAGTTACGGTTCAACAATTGATTGAACAACAGTCTATTTCTGAAAAGTAGTCAAATGGCTACTATTTCTTTTGTGCACTAATTATCATTTTTTTTTGACTTTTTGAAGATATTGTGTTAAAATACTGCACAGTTTAGTCATAGGTGGGTTGTTCTATGATTAAATTTAGGAGGGGTAAAAAGATGATAAAAAATAACGAAAAGTCTAAAGAAATAGTTATTCGTGAGATAAAGAAGCTTAATCCTAGTTTTGAATATAAGGAATCTTATGATAATAATTTAAATGAAATATTGGAATCTCTTAACAATCAAAAATTATCTAATGTAGGAAGTCTTTCCATATCAGAAACTTATGTATTAAGAAAGAAGCTAGGTATACTTGCTCAAAAAGATGCAGAACAGGAAACAGAATTAGCCTCAATGCGTCAATTTAGAAAATCTAGACTTTTAAGACGTGTTCGTGGAAGATTATATTTCAATTTAATTCATGGACTCTCAAATACGAAGAATGAAATTTCAAAAATGAGTTCAGTCTTATTAAATGATGAATATCAAGATGTTCATGTTGAAAGTTTAAATTTGAAGACTAGATGTTATGATGCTCTTAGAACTAATGGTATTAATACTTTAGGTAAACTATTAATGTATAGTGAAAAAGAACTAAAAAAACTTGACGGGATTAGTCCACTAGGATTAGCGGATATTTCGAGTAGTATTCATCAATTAGGTTTAAAGTTTATTGAAGAGTTAACCGAAGAGGAAAAAAGAGTAATTATTTCTAAATCAACAGAAGAAATGATCGATAATTCCAGTCTAATTTGGATAAGTGAACAAGATAAAGAAAAATTACATTATAATAGCATTGGTGGATTAAAAACGGTTATCAAAAATGGTGGGGAAATTCCTAGAGAAACTATTGAGCGTGCTCATCGTATAGGAATTGATTTGAAAAGGAAAGAATCTAATATGGATACAAAAGAAAATCGTTCTTTAAAATCCAAAGATCTAGAGCTTCTTGCCCAAGTTTACCAAGCATTATATGAAAGTGGGTTGATTGTCTCTTCCGAATTAATAGATAAGAATATCGAGGATATATTAAAAGCATCTAATTCTGAGCTAGAGTTGACTAAGATAGTAATGACCCATATTCAAACATTAAGATCATCATATGGCGATCAAGCTTCTTATCTAAAAGCTTATGCTGATGCTATTGGTAGCGGAATAGAAAAAGCAGTTGTGAAAAAGATTTAACAATTAATAATTTAAATAGATAATTTAGAATAAGTTGTTGCCCATTTTCTAACTATGTGTAAAGCTGATTTTTAAATAATTAAAAAATATGTATAGGAGAACTATTTACTTATTATTTAAGCAAATAGTTCTTTTTTCTTCTTTAAATTTTCTTGTTTTCAAATAGGGGTTATAGTATAATTCTAGGTAGTGGTAAGGTGAAGATAATATGTATTTAAAGGAAATTCAGGCATCAGGATTTAAATCTTTTGCGGATAAAGTAACGATTCACTTAGATGATAATATTACTTGTATTGTAGGACCAAACGGTAGTGGGAAAAGTAATGTTGTCGATGCGGTTAGATGGGTACTTGGAGAACAATCTGTCAAGTCTCTTCGAGGGGACGGCAGTATGAGTGATGTTATTTTTTCTGGAAGTAAAAGTAGAAATCCTTTAAATGTAGCTTCTGTTTGTTTGATCTTTGATAATACTGATCATTATTTGAATGTTCCTTATACGGAAGTTTCGGTTAAGAGAAGAGTTTATCGAAGTGGAGAAAATGAGTATTTTTTGAATGGGGAGAAGTGTCGTTTAAAAGATATTACGGATCTATTTATGGATAGTGGTATCGGTAAAGAATCATTTAATATTATTTCGCAAGGAGAAGTTGATCGGATTTTAAGTAATTCTGCTTACGATAGGCGAGTGATTTTTGAAGAGGCAGCGGGTGTTTTAAAGTACAAAAAGAGAAAAGAAGAAGCGATTCGTAAATTGGATCGAACACATCAAAATTTAGATCGGGTTAATGATATTATCGGGGAATTAGAAAATCAGATTGAACCGTTAAGAGAACAGAGTAAGAAAGCTAAGGAATATTTAGAAACAAAAGAAAATTTAGAGAAAGTTGAAGTTGCTTTGCTTGCCTATGAAATAGAAAATTTAAATGATGAGTATCAAAAAGCAAAAACTCGTCAAGAGGAACTTCAACAAGAAATTTTGAGCTTAACTACTTCTTCTTCGGGTAGTGATGCGTTTATTGATAGTAGAAAGATGGAGCTGTTACGATTAGAGAAGGAAGTTAGTTCTTTTCAGAATCAATTACTTGAACTGACAAAAAAAGAAGAACGTTTAAATGGGGATAAGAAAATATTACAAGAAAGAAGAAAGTATCAAGCAACTGATGGACGCTTACATGAAAATATCGCTCATTTAACGGAACGAGGACTACAACTGGATAATGAAATTGAACTATTAGAAAAAGATATTCATTATTTGAGTCAAAGTGTAGAAGAGATTCAAGCTAAAGATAGGGCGATTGCGGATGAATTAGAACGGGTGAAAGCTAATCAAGAGAAGTTAGAACTTGAATACAATACGAAAAGAAGAGATAAAATAGAACTCGAAAATAAAATCAGCGTTCTAGAGAACTTTATTGAAAGTGGTGGAGGACTTCCTAATAGTGTCCGTTCAGTTTTAAATAATCCTAGGTTACGTGGAGTACATAATTGTATTGGCCAGTTGGTGGATTGTGATGAAAAGTTTCAAAAAGCTTTGGATGTTGCCCTTGGGGGTAGTAAACAGTTTGTTGTTGTTGATAATGAACAAGTGGCCAAAGATGCGATTTTCTATTTGAAGGAGAATAAACTTGGTCGTTGTACCTTTTTCCCTCTTAATGTGATTCGTCCAAAATCGGTAGATGCTGAAACTCTACAACTTTTACGAGGAGAAATGGGGTATATTGATGTCTTTTCCTCCTTAGTGCATTGTGATTCTATTTATCGGAATATTATCGCTAATCAATTGGGAAATGTTTTGGTTGTTTTAGATATTGATAGTGCGAACAGGATTAGTAGACGGATTCAGAATCGTTATAAGATTGTTACTTTGGATGGAGAAATTATTCATGTTGGTGGTTCGATAACTGGTGGAAATTTAGCGAGTGGAAACCGGAGTATGATCAGTGATAAATATGACTTGATTCGGTTTAAACGTTCACTAGAAGAAATTACTCGTGTACTTAGTGAATGTGATGCTAGTAGTCAAGAATTATCCACTAGACGAAAAGAAATCGAAGAAAGAAAAGAAAAAACTCAGTCCGCTCTTTTCCAGGAAAGGGAATCCCTAAGAAATAAACTAACGATTTTAGAAGCTAAACGACAGGAAAAACAGGATACTAATCAAGAATTAGTGAGTTTGAATCATGTAGTAGATTCCTCTCTTTCTCAAGAAGAAATGCGATTAATGGAAGCTTTTTATGAGACACAGAGAGAAAAAGAAATACTAGCGCAAACGCTTAATCAGAAGACGAAAGATGTCGATAAGATTAAGGCAGAAATAGAAGAATGGGAAGCTAAAAGGAAACTTACGAACAGTAGTTTAACCAAGAAACAAAGTGAGATGAGTGAACTAGAAGTTCAAATTAATCGAATGGATGTTAAACTAGATTTTGATTTAAATACGCTCAGTGAGACTTATGAACTTACTTTTGAAAAAGCTAAAGATAAGTATCCACTTACTCTAGAAGTAGAAGAAGCTAAGAATAAAGTGACCATTTATAAGAATACTATTAAACGTATTGGGATGGTAAACTTAGAAGCGATTGAAGAGTTTGAACGAGTGAATGAACGCTATCAGTTTTTGAATAGCCAAAAAGAAGAATTATTATCCGCTAAAGATACGTTATTAGAGATTATCGAAGAAATGGATCAAGTGATGAAGGAAGAGTTTAAAGCAACTTTTCAGTTGATCGAAAAAGAATTTGAAGTTGTCTTTAGGCAATTATTTAATGGCGGAAAAGCGTCTTTAAAACTTACTGATCCAGATAACTTATTAGAAACTGGAGTTGAAATTGTTGCTTCTCCGCCAGGTAAAAAATTAACAACGATATCGTTACTTTCTGGTGGTGAAAAAACCCTTACCGCGATTAGTTTATTATTCGCAATATTAAATGTTCGAACGGTTCCTTTCTGCTTGTTTGACGAAGTAGAAGCGGCTCTTGATGAAGCTAATGTCGATCGTTTTGGAAAGTATTTAGATCATTATAAAGAAAAGACCCAGTTTTTACTAATTACACATAAAAAAAAGACTATGGAATATGCGAATACTTTGTATGGTATTACGATGCAGGAATCTGGAGTTAGTAAGCTAGTTAGTGTTAAATTAGATGAACATGAAAAGAATCCTTAGAATTTCTAAGGATTTCACTAATTAATATGGATAGTTGTAAAAGTTATTGTAGTACATGTTCGGATAATAGTATGGTTGTGGTGGGTAGTAGTAATTTGGTCGATTATTACCGATGGCGTATCCTGCTAGTCCACCGAGAAGTAAGGGTGCGAAAAAGCCTCCACCAATAAAACGATCATCATTTGTTGTGATCGGTGGTGTTTGAGAAATAGGTCGATATGGATTTCGGTACATATTTCTGTTCATTTGATTCATATTATAATTGTACGGATACATAAAATATTCACCTCTAGAGTATTTTATGAACAAAGAAAGGATTGAGTGTAAAAGATGAGTGAAAAGCTAAAAGAATTAGCAAGAACAATTGTTTCCTATTCTATTCATGTAGAAAAGGATGAAAAAGTGTTGATTACGACACAATCATTGGAAACTAGAGAATTTGTTTCTTATTTAATTGAAGAAATTTACAAGAGTGGGGGAATTCCTTATGTTAAGTTTAATGATCCACTTTGGGGTAGTCAATTAGCTCAAGGAAATACCGATAAAAGAATTGAGTTGTTAAAGACGATTCAGGAACAAGAAGTCGCTTTATATGATTCCTTTATTCAAATTCGTTATGGCATGAACGATTATGAAGAGAAAAATGTTTCTCCAGAAATGAAGAGAAAACTTAGTAAAGCATTATTTAAGAGTTCTGATATTCGTGTTAACGAGCGTAAATGGGTATTATTAAATTATCCTTCTTTATTAGATGCACATAAAGCCAATATGACAACCCATGATTTCATCAAGTTTGCGTTAGATGTGATGACAGTGAATTATCAAAATATGCACGAGTTGATTCAACCATTAAAAAATTTAATGGATAAAACAGACAAAGTACGTATTGTTGCGCCTGGAACGGATCTTACTTTTAGTATTAAAGGAATGAAGAGTATTCCTTGTACAGGGGAGAAGAATATTCCTGATGGAGAACTTTATAGCGCTCCAGTTAAAACAAGTGTAAATGGTAAGATTACGTACAATACGCCTAGTCCATATTTAGGTAATGTTTATCATCATGTATCATTAGATTTTAAAGATGGTAAGATTATTAAAGCCACTTGTGATGAGGATGATCAAAAATTAAATGAAATTTTTGATACGGATGAGGGTGCACGTTATGTAGGAGAATTTTCTTTAGGATTTAATCCAAAAATTCTTCATCCTATGGGAGATATTTTATATGATGAGAAGATATTAGGTAGCCTTCATTTCACACCAGGTCAAGCTTATAAGGACTGTTATAATGGAAATGATTCTGGAATTCATTGGGATATGGTTTTAATTCAACGAAAAGATTACGGTGGTGGTGAAATCTATTTCGATGATGTATTGATTCGTAAAGATGGCATGTTTGTTTTAGAAGAGTTGAAACCATTAAACTTTGATTATCATGTAGGAGAATAATGAATAATAGATAATAAATAATAAAAAAGACTTAGTTACAATCACTAGGATGTTGACTAAGTCTTTTAATTTTTAAACGTATTTTCGTAAAATTCTTTTACTTTACTTGCGCCACTTTTCGCTAATTCTTTAATTAGATCAAAGGTAAAGCTAAAACTTTTCTTCATGTTGTTGAAGTCTTCTTTAGCTTGTTCACAAGTATCTGTTCCAACGGCTTCACAGAGTGAAGAAGTAATTTCTAGATAAGCGTAAGCGAGTTTTCCTTTGATGTTTTCATATCCAGCTTTGATCGATTCTTTATAGTTTGGAAAGTACTCATTAATTTTTGAATCGATTTTTAATGCAATTTCAATGATTTTCATTTTTGCGGATGTGGTTAATTCATTAAATGTATACCCGTTTATTTCTTTGCCATAGAAGATGAAATCCACTACGGTTGTGAAAGCATTTTTTGCTTTATCGACGAATGAAGAATTATTTTGATCATTTTGTTGATCGAGATTGTTACTGGCAGTTTGAAAGTACTCTATCACATCATTTTCTGTATAAGTAGGAGTCGTTGGTGTTTGATTAGGGGTGGTTGGAGTGGATGGAATAGGTGTAGGTGTTTGAGGATTGGTTGGTGTTTCGGTAGTTCCTTGACTCGAATCAGGAGTAGGTTCTGTTGTTGCACTTGGAGTATCTGGGGTTGGTGTTGGGGTTGCTTCATTATGATTGTCATTGCTCGTATTTTCCTGTTTTCCACTAGAAGCAGGTAGATCTTTGTTGTTATTGCTTTCACTTTGATTGGTTTCGCTATCATTTTTTAATTTGAAACTGTTTTGTGGTTGAAGTAGAATCACTGTCGCAATAATGGCGATTATTAGTACGATAATCACACCACTAAGTAAGTAAATTGTTTGATCTTTGGTTAACTTTTTCACTACTTATATCTCCCTTCTTTTCTTAGGGGTATTATATCATATTTTGTTAAAAATTTAAACTCCTATTGCGTGATCCTTTTTCTTAAGATAGATTTTTCGAAGCCAATCAACAGGAATGACAGTAGATGCAAAAATAATCATAATGATTAATTCTTTAAAGGTTAAACCAAAGGTTCTAAAGAGATTACCACCAAAGTAAATTAACAGTAATTGTACAATGACGATAAAGCCAATAATGAAGACAAAGGCCTGATTTTTATAGAGGTTAGCGATTAAGTTTAATCTTTCCGTTCTGGCGTTGAAACAGTTAAAAATCCCGATAAAGATAAATAAGCCAAAGAAAGCAGTCATTAAATATTTATTGGTGATGTCGATTCGATATAATCCGTGAATTAGAGGAGATTTTAAAAAGAAGATACAAAGTAGAGAAGAGTAGAAACCGGTAAAGATGATTTCATCTAACATATAGCGATTGATGATATTTTCATCCTTTTTCTTAGGCTTTTCCTTCATGTACTCTTCTAAAGGAGGTTCATAGGCAAAGGCAATTCCTGCTAGGGTATCCATAATCATATTAATCCAAAGCATCTGAATGACCGTAACTGGAGTTTCTACGCCGATAAATGGTCCTACGATGGATAAGGAAATGGCACACATATTTACTGTTAATTGAAAGATGATGAATTTACGAATACTTTTAAAAATGGTTCTTCCGTAGAGAATAGCTTTAGAAATCGAAAGAAAATTATCGTCTAGGATAACAATTTCACTTGCTTCTTTGGCTACTTCAGTCCCACTTCCCATCGCAAAACCGACATCTGCTTTTTTTAAAGCCGGAGCGTCGTTTACGCCATCTCCAGTCATACCAACGACTAAATTCATCTCTTCCGCAATACGGACGAGGCGACTTTTATCTTGGGGAAGGCTTCGAGCGATAATTCTTAACCGAGGAAGAATTTTCTTTAGTTCTTCATCAGTATAATTCTGTAGTTCTTTACTTGTCATAATCATATCCTGTTGACTAGTAATCAATCCTACTTCTCTTCCAATTGCTAAAGCAGTATCTTTATTGTCTCCGGTAATCATTACAGTCTGGATATTGGCTTCATTGACTAGTTTAATTCCTTCTTTCGCATCAGGTCTTACTTCATCTTTAATGAGAATTAATCCGATTAAAGTTAGATTCTTTAATGATTGGTAATCATAATTATCATTAATGGCAACACATAGAACACGGATTCCTCTTTCAGTCATCTCTTTAATTTTTGTTTCGACTTTTTCTTTTTCAAGGGGAAGTTTCTTTCCTGTTTCATGGTAATATTTACTACAAGCATTTAAGATGATTTCAGGAGCTCCTTTGATTAGATTTAGTTTTTTAGGTCCATCTATTACGGTAGAAGAATATTTATTTTTACTATCAAATGGCGTTGTTTTTAAAATAGTCTGTTTAGAAACGGGAGTTTTAATAAAATTTAAAATGGCGCGATCGGTAATGTTTCCTCCGATAATTTTACCGTCATCATTGTAACTACTTTCATTATTGTAGACAAGAGATACTTTTAACAGCTCATGAAATTTAGGATAAGGGCTTAGTTCAACTTCGCTAGTATATTTTTTTAAACTTCCAGAGATTAAACCAATGACTTCTAGTTTTCCTTTGGTTAGCGTACCAGTTTTGTCGGTAAATAGGATATTGATTGATCCTGCCGTTTCGATACCGACTAATTTTCGGACTAAGACATTATTTTTTAACATTCGTTTCATATTGGAGGATAAAACAAGGGTAATCATCATCGGTAATCCTTCTGGAACAGCGACAACAATGATAGTTACAGATAGGGTAAGTGCGTATAATAGATAACCACTCATCAAGCGAAAATTTGTTACCGTTTTGATGATTTTATCTAGATTAAACCCATTGTGAAGAACAATTTCGGAAAATAGGTAAGATAAAGAAACTAAAATTGCCCCAATATAACCAATTCTACTAATGGTTTTTGCAAGTTTTGCGAGCTTTATTTTTAAGGGACTATCGGGATTTTTTTCTTGTAGTTCTAGGGCTAGTTTACCGTAGTAGGTATCATTTCCTACTTTTTCTACTTTCATATATCCGCTTTTGGCATAGACAACAGTACCACGATAAATTCGATTTTTTTCGGTGATTTTTTCTATTACTTTTTCTTTGTAGGCTTCTTTAGTTTCCCCATTTAAACTGGATTCATCGATACTTAGTTCTCCATCGATTAAATAGCCATCTGCTGGAATTTTATCTCCAGTTTCTAGTTTGATAATATCACCAACTACGATATCATCGATAGGAATTTCTTGAATCTTTTTGTCGCGTTTTACTTTACATTTTAATTTACTGGCTTCTTCTTGTAATCTTATAAATGCTTTTTCACTACCGTATTCAGAAATTGTCGAGATAAAACTAGCTAGGAAAATCGCAATTACGATACCTAAGGTTTCAAACCAATCGAAATCTTGAAAGAGAAAAACTGTCTTTATCGCTAGGGCAATTAATAGTATTTTAATAATTGGATCTCCTAGTGTTTCAATTAGTTGTCCAAGAAAGCTTTTTTGTTTTTTGTGACTAAGTTCATTAGTTCCATATTTTTTTCTTGCATCAAGCACTTCCTTCTTGGTAAGTCCATCTAATACTCCATGATTACTGTTTATCTTTATCATGCCACTTTCCTCCTAGTAAAACTATACTTGTCTCCTCTTTAGTTTAGAAGAGAAAATATTGTCAGAAATAGAGAGAATAACCCAATTAGTAATCTCTATTTTTTACTTTGTTTTTCAATAAGTGTGGAAAATCCGAAATAAAATCTTTATCTTTTGGAAGGTTAATGATACAATTAAGGTAATAATAGGAGTAGGTGTAGAATGAATGGGAAGAAAGAAAATATAAGAACCTTTGAACAGAAGAAATCAATCGCTTTTTTGATTGTATTATTAGGTATTGTTTTTATCACTTCAGGAGTAAGTTATGCGTATTTTACCGCAATGGCTACGTCAAATGAACAGGTAGTAAAAAGTGGTACTTTGGAATTAACTTATCATACTGGAAAAGACATTCAGGCAATGAATGTTATTCCCACTGAAGAAGAGAGTGCGTCTGTTCATCAATTTACAGTAGAAAATACTGGTACTCTAGATGCCCATTATAATATCAGTTTTATGGATATTACTCTAACAAAAAAAGAAATGGATACTTTTTCGGATAATTTAAAGTGGGCTCTTTATCAGGCAGATGAAGATTATACTGAAGGGAGCCTAGTCAAAACAGGAAGTTTTTCTCCAACAAGTGGATATTTAAGTGGGGATAATGAACTTGTGATTAAGACCAATATGATTTTAGCTCCAAAAGAAAAACAAAGTTATCTTTTAAAAGTATGGTTACAAGAAACGGGAAAACCTCAGAATGAGGATCAGGGATTAGCTCTAGCGATGAAAGTACAAGTGGATACCTTGGAAAAGCAAGAGGCAACAAGTAAGGTAAGCACAATGAGAGAACGAAATTCTCGTTATTCTTCGGAAACTTTCTATCAATATAAAGATTCCATTACTAAAGTAGTATTTCAAAATAGAATGGAACCAATCGAAACAGACTTAAGTTGGGATGTATCGGAAAATAATAATGGGAATTGTATGGCCTATTTAGTTTCTAACGGGGAAGAGACAGATCCAACATATACGTTATACGTTCAAGGAAATGATGTGATTTATTTATCGAGTGGGGATTGTTTATTTAGAGCCTTTAATCAGTTAGAAGTAATAGAAGGGGTAGAATATGTAAATACATCTCAAGTAACGAATATGGAGAATATGTTTTATGGATGTAGTGGTTTAACTAGTCTAGATGTAAGTGGTTTTGATACATCCAAAGTAACGGATATGGGTTCTATGTTTGATGGATGTAGTAGTTTAACCAGTCTAGATTTAAGTGGTTTTGATACATCCAAAGTAACGGATATGGGGTGGATGTTTTCTGACTGTAGTGGTTTAACTAGTCTAGATGTAAGTAATTTTAATACGTCTCAAGTAACGTATATGGGGCGGATGTTTGATGGATGTAGTGGTTTAAC
>CALVOU010000035.1 GCA_944350365.1 uncultured Bacilli bacterium | reverse complement strand
AGGGGAGAGGAAATGAGTAGAAAAAGAAGAAAAGTGTGATATGTAGAAAAAAAGTATGATGGATAATCGGCATTACGTTTGAGTAATGCCGATTTGAAAAAATTGTTATTTTTTAGTAAATTTTATTGTATTTTTAGATTTCTATGATACACTTGATATAGCCTGTTAATGGTTAAATATTTAGTTTGGGTTAATCTATGTGGTAGATATAGATTAACTTAGGTCAATACCGTTATAACTCGGATGTCGCTTTGGTCCTTGTCGCCTAACTACTTCAATGGTAGTAATGCGAACGTGTTCAACGTGAACTCGACTGGCAACCTCAACAACAACAACGTCAACAACACGAACGGCGTTCGGCCTGATTTTCACATTATTTTAGATAATTTATACAGTCTACTTATAACAAATTTTGCTATGGTGAAGTTGACTATACTTGTGAAACAGGTATTGCCCTATGGATTTTTCTCCAACAGAAAAGAAGTAGATAAGCTTTTTTTAGCTAGTAGACTTATGTCGAAGGTTGAAAAAAGTTTCCGCTACTTATGTGGGAAGGAGCTTTAATATGGAAAGTCCGGGGAAAAACGTACCTAAGAAAACATTTAGTTTGTATAATCAGATTCTAGATTTTACGAAGTATAACGATAGGTATATCCTCCCTACTATTCCTAATGTACATCGTAATTTGAGAATTCATTTTCAAGATGAAATGTATCATTTAGCCAAAAATATGTTTTATGCTTCTTATAATAAAGGAAATATTCGTCAAAAGTATTTAGTAGAGTTACATGTAGTTATTTCTTTGTTAGATATGATGCTGTATCAAATGCGTGATATTCAAGCTATCAAGAAACAACATATTGATGCTTCTGTTTTAAAATTAAGCACAATAAAAAATATTATATATGGTTGGAAAATCAATGAAGAGTTACAAAAAGATATACGATAAACATCTATCAATAGAAAATTTATTTTTAGCTTGGCAAGTAGTAAAAGTGACTTGTAAAAATAAAAGAGACTTATTCTATTTTGCTTCTAATTTAAATACTAATATTTATTATATTTATCGAATATTAAAGAATCGGAGTTATTTACCTAAGAGATATCATGTTTTTTTAATTTTCGAACCTAAACCTAGATTAGTGATGAGTCAATGTATTGTTGATAAGATAGTGAATCATTTTGTTATGTCCCAATATTTATTGCCCTACTTAGAATCTACTTTAATTGAAGAAAATGTCGCTACTAGAAAGAATAAGGGTAGTTCGTATGCAATGATGCTTGTAAAAAAATATATTCATTATTTACTTTATCATAATCCTGATAAAGAAATTTATTGTTTAAAGATAGATATTAGTAAATATTTTTATACAATTGATCATGAAATATTGTTAGAAAAATTAGAAAAACGAATAAAAGATAAAGACGTTATCAATCTAATTAAAGTGATTATTAAAGAGACTAATCAAGAATATGTGAATTCTGAGGTTAAGTATTTTAGAGAAAAATATCATGTAGATATTCCTGATTATCAACAAGGAAAAGGGTTAAGTATTGGCGCGATGACTAGTCAGTTTTTAGCAATCTATTATTTGAATGATCTAGATCATTATATTAAAGAGAAATTAAAGTGTAAGTATTATGTTCGGTATATGGATGATTTTTTAATTTTAGATCAAGACAAAGAAAGATTAAAATATATTTATAGAGAGATTATGCAGAAATTAGAAGAATTATCCTTATTGATCAATAAAAAGAGTAATCTTTATCGAGTCAGTAGGGGTTTTTCTTTTTTAGGGTATCACTATCGGGTTTGTCATCAAAAATTAAAAATTAATTGTCTAAGGAATACAAGGGTTAGAATTAATAGAAAATTATCTTATTTAGAAAAGAAAGATAAAGTAAAATATTATCGATCTATAGCTAGTTATTATGGATATTTTTCTGCTTCTAATTCTAAAAAGAAAGGAAATTTTAGAAAGAAAACAATTGATTTATATCATGCTTATAAGGAGAAACTTCCTAATTGTATAGTAATTATTAAAGAGGGGATATTTTATAAAACTTTTGAGGAGGATGCTAAATTATTATGGTATCTTTTTGATTATAAGTATGCTAATGGAATTATATCTTTTGGTAATTTATCTTATGATAAGGTAATCGATAAATGTATTCAATCAGAAATTGGGATTTTAATTGCTAGTCGAGAAAAGGAAGAGTTTTCTTTTGTTGGAGATATAAAGGTTTATTCTTCATACTGTTTGCTTGCAAATAAGGCTTTTGATAAGCAAGAACGTAAGAAGAAAACTATTCTACTTTTGGAAAAGATATTGAATAAATATCCTCAATATAATGAAGAAATAGAGAAGTTTTTAACTGATTTAGTAGAAGAGATTACTGGAAAAAGTATAGAAGGAAGTGGATTTATAAGTAAATAGCATGATAAAAAGTATAAACACAATTTACAAAATTTTTTTTACAACAACTTTTGTAAATTGTATTTTACAAAATTGACAAAAGAGCTTTATGGTAGTACAATGTTAGTGGAGGAATATTTATGATAGAGAGGCCTGATTATTTAGAAGAATTAATTTGTTTCAAAGAGAAAGATTTAATCAAGATAGTAACGGGAATAAGAAGATGTGGTAAGTCTACTTTGTTTGATTTATATATAGAATATTTATTATCTAATGGTGTTGATAAGGATCAAATTATTCGTATGAATTTAGAGGAATATGAATTTAATGGTATAAACGATTATCATGATTTATATAACTATGTTGATTCTAGATTAGTTAGTGATAAAATGAATTATGTTTTTATAGATGAGGTACAAAAGGTATCAGATTTTCAAAGGGCTTGTGATAGTTTATATATAAAAAGAAATGTAGACTTATATATAACAGGTTCTAATTCTAAATTATTATCTGGAGAATTGGCTACACTTCTTTCAGGTAGATATATTGAAATAAAAATGTTACCTCTTTCTTTTAAAGAATATATATCTTATGTGGGGGATGTGGATATACAAAAAAAATACATAGATTATATAACTAGAAGTTCTTTTCCTTATACTTTAAAATTAAACAGTTCTAAAGAAATTAGAATGTATTTAGATGGCCTTTATAATACAGTTATTGTTAATGATATAGCGGAAAGAAAAGATATATCCGATATAAGTATGTTAAAGGATGTTATAAAATTTATGTTTGATAATATAGGTAATTTATGTTCCAGTACAAGTATAGCGAATATTATGACTTCAAATGGTAGAAAAATATCTGTACCAACGGTTGAAAAGTATCTTGAAGCACTTGTTGAAGCATTTGTTTTGTATAAAGTATCGAGATACGATATAAAGGGTAAGAATTATCTAATTACAGGTAGTAAGTATTATTTAGCTGATGTAGGATTAAGGTATTATTTATTGGGTAGTAAACAAGTTGATGACGGACATATATTAGAAAATATAGTATATTTAGAGCTTTTAAGACGTGGATATGAAGTTTATATAGGGAAAAATGAGGATAGTGAAGTTGATTTTGTTGCAGTTAACGAAAAAGGTGTGGAATATTATCAAGTGAGTTATACTGTAAAAGAACAGAAGACTTTAGAGAGAGAATTAAAACCATTAAATACGATTAGTGATCATAATCCAAAGTTTTTGTTAACTGCGGACTTTACGCCGTATACTTCTCATAATGGTATAAAGCAGATAAATGTATTTGATTGGTTATTGGAAAGAGAATAGTTTATAGACCGAGAATTCGTTCTATAATTTTTTTCGCAATATTTTTCTACACGAATTAAAGACTTTTCAAAAGAAGTTTGGTACAATGATTATAGAAAGGATGGTTGTGATTATGAAAAGAAAAATAGCAAGTTTATTTGCAGGAATTGGTGGAATTGATTTAGGCTTTGAACATGCTGGTGCAGAATCAATTTGGGCTAATGAAATTGATAAATATTGTGCTATAACTTTTACTGCTAATCATCCAAAAACGAAATTAATTGTTGATGATATTTGTAATATAAAAGGAAAAGACATTCCCCAAATTGATATTCTGACAGGAGGGTTTCCTTGTCAGCCTTTCTCCATAGCCGGTTATAGAAAAGGGTTTGAAGATGACAGAGGAAACATGTTTTTTCAAATTATGAGAATAATCGATGAAATGGGAAAAAATAATAACAAGCCACGAATTATCTTTTTGGAAAATGTAAAAAATTTAAAAACGCACGATAATGGAAATACTTTTAAAGTTATAAAAGAAATGTTAGAAAAAAGTGGATATTATGTTACAGAAAAAGTTTTAAATACCTGCGAATATGGTGATATCCCTCAGAATAGAGAAAGAATTTTTATTATTGGTTTTTTGAAAAAAAAGGATTTTAATAATTTTTCATGGAATAATATTCCTAAAATAAAGTTAGAAAATAAAATAAACAGAGTGGTTAATTGGGATTCAGATGAGGATAAAAAATATCAATATGGTCCCGAAAAAAAATGTTATCTACTTTTAAAAGAAAATATAACAGAAAAGAATACGATTTATCAATATAGAAGAGTATACGTGAGAGCTAATAAGGCTGGGGTGTGTCCAACCTTAACGGCAAATATGGGAATGGGAGGACATAACGTACCTTTGATTTTAACTAATCATGATATTATAAGAAAGTTGACTCCGAGAGAATGTTTGCTACTGCAAGGATTTCCTAAGGATTTTATTATCCCGGAAGAATTGTGTGATTCTAGAATTTATAAGCAGGCAGGGAATGCAGTGTCTGTTGGAGTAATAGAGCGGGTTGCAAAAGAAATATTAAATGCCATGGAGGATTAGATGAAAATAGAAGAGTTTGTAGAAGAAAATATAGAGGAGATTAACCATTCTATTGGAAGTTTTAAAGTCCAAAAAGGAAGAGAATACAGTGATATAGATATAAAACAATATTTAAAGTCGAAAATATTTGATGAGTTATATATGAATCCGAACCAATTAGAGCAAATACTAGAAGAGTTTTCCAAGTATGATTTTAAAAAAACAAAAGTTGAAATTTTAGCCAATAAATATATATACTATAAATCGGATTTATTTAAATTAATTAAACAGTTGTTTTTTGCAGAATTAAATTTACAAGTAGAAAAAAATGATGAAATTATCATTAATCATTTAATGAAGAACATTTTTGAAACAATCGATATGGATGAAAGAAAGCAAAAATACGTTTCGCGTGATTTAAGGAGAGTTTTATCAAAAAGTTTATTTATTGCTACAACAAATGGGTTTCCAGTTAACATTATTAATGTCGAAAGTGGTACAATGACAGCAAATGCTGGAGATTCTGCACAGTTCTTATTTTTATCCAGAGCAATATTGGCTGGATATAACGCTTCAAATGTCGATGTAAGATCCAGTAGATATGATACTATAATAGATTACAAAGGCAAACTATTAAAAGTTCAAGTAAAGGGTATTAGTTCTGATATAATAAGTTTTAAAGATAGAGATAGAGGAGGACAAGGAATTGACCATAATCATGAAAGAAATAAAGGAAAAAGAATTACAAGTAAAGACTGTGATATATATGTAGCAGTAGATAAGCAAGTTGGAATATGTTACCTTATTCCAATGAATGTTATTGATACATGGCCAGATGAAAAAATAAATGCAGTCAAGACGAGTGAATTATTAGTGTATAAAGAAAACTGGAAAGTTATAGATAATATGGCATTAGCATAGTAATTATATAACATTATAGGACGATTTTAAATTTGTAAGAAAAAAACAACTGCTCCCGCAGACACTCGATGATTTCTTTGTTTTTTTCTTTGTGTTTATATACTTTTAGAAGAAGTAGAAGCTAAAAAGTCTTATTTATCTTAAGCAAAGCCTGAAATTCTTTGATGACTTTTCCTACTTTAAATTCATCAAAAATTCGTTCTATAAAATTTTTTGTACTCTTCTTGAGCATTTTGTGTTAAGATAGTATATATTTATTGATTTAATGTTATAGAAATAGATTAGTAGTTATTTTAATTTTTGGAAAGAGAGTTCACGGGTGGTGAAAGTGAATAGGGTTAAAATAAGCGAATTACACTATTTTTAGTTAAAACGGGTAATTCCGTTATCAATTAAAGTGGATAAGTTTACTTATCAATTAAGGTGGTACCGCGGTTTTTTTCGTCCTTATGGAAGAAGAAGATCGCGTTTTATTTTGAGGAGGGAAATTATGAAATTATTTGAAGAATTAAAATGGAGAGGGTTAATTAAGGATATTTCTAGTCCAGAACTAGAAGATAAGTTAAATAACGAGTCGCTTACTTTTTATTGGGGAACAGATCCAACGGCGGATAGTCTTCACTTAGGACATTATTCTTCTTTAGTAACGGCAAAGCGCTTAGCGAAAGCAGGACATCATCCAATTCTTTTAGTAGGAGGGGCTACTGGGTTAATTGGAGACCCACGTCCAACGGCAGAAAGAGAAATTATCCAGAAGGAAACAGTAGAAAAGAATCTAGAAGGAATTAGAAATCAGGTTAGTCGTTTATTTGATGGTAAAGCAGAGATTGTTAATAATTACGATTGGACTAAGGATGTTAGTTTTTTGGATTTCTTGCGTGATGTTGGAAAATATATTAATGTCAATTATATGTTAGATAAGGATATTATTCGTCGTCGTTTGTCGACTGGAATTACCTTTGCTGAGTTTGCTTATACGTTGATTCAAGGTAATGATTTTCTTCATCTATATCAAGAGAAGAATTGCGTTTTACAAGTAGAGGGTTCTGATCAATGGGGAAATATTACGACTGGTATCGATTTGATTCGCAAAAAAATTGGTAAAGAAGCTTATGGGTTTACCATGCCACTTATTTTGGATCAATATGGGAATAAGTTTGGTAAGAGTGAAGGTAATGCTTTATGGTTAGATAAAGAAAAAACATCTTCTTATGAGTTATATCAATATTTGATTAATACTGATGATAGTATGGTTATTCATTATTTAAAAGTCTTTACTTTCTTATCACGTGAAGAAATCGAACGTTTAGAAAAATCTCTTCATGAAAATCCAGAAGCAAGAGAGGCTCAACAGGCATTAGCTAGAGAAATTATTACTGATCTTCATGGTGAAGAGGAGTACAAAAAGGCACTATCGTTAAGTCAAGTTTTATTTAGTGGAGATGTATCTTCATTAACCGGAGAAGAAATTCGTTTGGTTTTCCAAGGTGTACCTACTTTTTCTGTACACGAGAGTGCAAATCTACTTGATTTTTTAGTGAATCATGGTATAGTATCTAGTAGACGTGAAGGACGAGAATTGATTGGGGCAGGTAGTATTTCTCTTAATGGTAATAAGTGTATGGATAATGAGTTTTTAATTACGAAAGAGAATGCTATTGATCACTGTTATGTTATTGTTCGTCGAGGAAAAAAGAAGTATTATTTAGGAATCTTCGAATAATCATCTAATAGGGGTGGTGTTAATGGCAAAAAGTACAAATTCAACAAATAAGAAAAAGGGAACTCTTCCTAATTCTAAGCAAGTAGTAAAATTAAAAAGTAAACAGGCATCTTTGACAGCTCATCAAAAAAATATTCCCACAGATACTAAAAAAGAAAGAGCTCGTGAGAAAGCAATAGAAAAATCTAGACAGGTTCAAAAAAATACTAGTTCTAAAAAGAAGAAGACTCCCTCAACAACACATTTGACTAATGTTCAAAGTGTTCGTGTAGAGAATGAGTCTAAAAACAAAATAGAGAATAAAGTAGATGTGCCAGTCAGTTCTTCTACTAAAATAAAAGATAAGGAAAAAAGTGTAAAAAAGAATGAAAATACTCGTTCTAATTTAAAAGAAAAGAGTACAAAAAAAACGGTTTCTAAAGTTAGTGATAAGAAGGAAACTAAAGAAACGAAAAAAAGTTTAGTTAATTCTAAGGAGAAAGAGCTTAAAAAACAAAAGGTTACTTCTTCTAAGGAGAAACCAGTTAAATCTAAAGTAGATACTTCTTCTGTTTCTACTACTTCTTCTAAACCAAAATTAGTGAAAAAGAGTGCTTCTTCTTTTCTTTCCTTTATTACTACAAAGAGAATTGTCCATCTTGTTATATTTATCGTTCTTTCTTTTCTACTTGTTTATGGTGTATACTTTTTATTCTTTCGTCAAGATAAAGTAGTTTCCTTAGATTCTTATGACTCTTTAAATTCATTAATTTTAGATGGTACGGATATTGTAGCGGTTGGTAGTAGTAATTTCCGCTATAGTGATTCAGTGGATTATACCGGAGGTAATGAACAAGCTAAAGTCATTAAATATAATAAAAAGGGTGAAGTTTTATTTGAAACTGCTTTTACAGAAGGTATTCTTTCTAAGTATTATTCCATTGTATTAACGGATGATGGTTATGTTACAGTTGGTAGTTATGAGATGGATCAAGATGATCGGGTAAATATCGGACTTATTGTTTTCTATGATAAAGAAGGAAATATTGTTTGGAAGAATGAACTAGCTACTAATGGAGATACTATTTTTTATGATGTAGATACCGTTTCAGATGGTTATATAGTTGTTGGTCAAAGTTTATCTGATCAGCCTTTAGAAAATGGAGCAGTTATTGCTAAATATAATAAATCAGGTAGTTTAGTATGGAAAAAATATTTTGGTAATACCGATAGTACGGCTTTTAAGGGTGTAGAAGTAGCCAAGGATCGTATCTATGCAGTTGGACTTGATCAAAAAGATATGGGGATACTTGCTTGTTTCCAATTAGATGGACAATATAGTTGGCATAAAGAATATTTATATACAGATGATTTAGGTTTATCCGATATATATTATTTTAAGAATAATTTGTATGTAGTAGGTGGAAAAAAAGTTTTAGATAGTGAACTAGTTGATGAAGAAAGAAATACTTCTAATACTGATGCGCTTTTACTTAAATATTCTTTAGAAGGCGATTTATTGTTTGAAAAAACATTTGGAGGAAGTAACTTAGAACATTATAATTCTCTTACGGCTTATGGAAATAATCTTTATGTTGTTGGATATAGTAACTCTACGGATTCAGGATTGAAGATTTTTACAGATGGCGTCAAAAAAGCTGGTATATTTGTAAAATATGATTTAGACGGAGAGATGGAAAAGAAGACGGTTTATGGTGGTAGTAATGATGATAATTTAACCGGAATTGTTACGGATAATAGTAATTTGTATATTACGGGTTATAGTAACAGTAAAGATGGAAATCTATTATCTTCCCATGAAAATGGTCGTGATTATTTTGGCAAGTTAGTCAAAGTAGATTCTAGGTTACGTGTATTGTTTATCAAGTAGTTTTTGAGGAAGCATCTTTAATGATGTTTCTTTTTTTTTTTATTTATTTATATTCTTTTTAACTTTTTGTTAAAAAGATATTGACAGATTTAATTGTTATTAATATAATGTTAATAACAAAAGACGAAATGAGGTTTCAAATAACTGTTTTTTTACCTTTTGTTATTAATAATTTGTTAATAAGAATGGAGGATAATATGAAAAATTTAAAAGTGTACCATAAAGGGTTAATTGTAGTCGATATGGTAAATGGATTTGTAAGAGAAGGAGGGCTACACGATAAGCGAATTGAAGCGGTGATTCCTTATCAGAAAAAATTATTGGATCAATATGTTAAAGATGGAGAAATGATTTTATTTATTAAGGATTGTCATGAGATGGATTCAGTAGAACATGACCGTTTTGGAGAGATTAGACATTGTATTAAAGGGACAACGGAGGCAGAAATTATTGATGAGTTTCAACCTTATTTATCTTTAGAAAATGTTTATACATTAGAGAAAAATTGTACGAGTTTCCGTGAAGCTCCAGGTTTTACAGAGTTGATGGAAGAGATGAGTAATATTGATCATTTTGATGTAGTTGGTTGTTGTACAGATATTTGTGTAGTGAATGGAGTAGTTGGTATGATGAATTATTTTGATCAAAACAATCGCCGAGTTAAGGTTAATGTTCATCAAGAAGGAATTGAGACATATGGTGCTCCATATCATGATGCCTCTTTATACAGCGATGCAGCTTATTTATTACTTGCTCAACAGGGAGCTAAAGTTCTTAGAAAGGGGATGAATTAAGATGAAAAACAGTTCATTAATGACTGATCTTTATGAACTTACGATGGCAGATATTTATTATCATTCTGGTAGAAGTGAGGAAATTGCTTATTTCGATGTTTTTTATCGTAGTAATGTTTTAGGTAGTGGTTATCAAGTAGCTGGTGGATTAGAAGAAGCAATCGACTATATCCGTAACTTTCACTTTGATGAGGAGGATATCGAATATTTACGTTCAACAGGTAAATTAACTGAAGAATTTCTTGACTATTTAAAAGATCTTCATTTTACTGGGGATGTTTATGCGGTTCCTGATGGGACAATGATTTTCCCAAATGAGCCAATTATGACAATTAAAGCGCCAATTATTGAAGCTCAGATTTTAGAAACAGCGCTTCTTACTTGTTTTAATACCGGAAGTTTAACGGCTACAGCTAGTAAACAGATTACAGAAGCAGCCAAAGGGAAAGCAGTTGCGGAGTTTGGTGCTAGACGTGTACGTGGAGGAATTGATGCGACTCTTTTAGAAAGTAAGTATGCATATTTAGGAGGATGTAGTGCGACAAGTAACGTCTTAGCTGGAAAAGAGTATCAGATTCCAGTCGTTGGTACAATCGCTCATGCCTTGGTTCAATCTTATGACAATGAATACGATGCCTTTTTAGAATATGCTAAACATGCTCCTGACAAGAATAGTCTTGTTTTGCTAGTTGATACTTATGATGTAGAATGTGGTATTTTAAATGCAATTCGTCTTCAAAAAGAGTATCTAGGTCCACTTGGTTTTCGTTTAAAGGGAATCAGAATCGATAGTGGAGATTTGGTTTATTTAACGAGAATGGCAAGACAAATGTTTAAAGAAGCAGGAATGGATTATGTAGATATTTGTGTATCAAATGGTCTAGATGCCAGAATGGTAGATACTATGCTTAAGAATGGAGCAGAAATTGATAGTTATGGTATTGGCGATAATATTGTGGCTAGTCGAGATAGAGCGAATTTTGTCTATAAGTTAGTTGCTGTTGAAAAGGATGATCAAATTATCCCACGAATTAAAGTTAGTGAAGATACAGTTAAAGTATTAAATCCTGATTATAAAAAGGTTTACCGTTTCTATGATAAAGAGACTGGTAAAGTATTAGGTGATGTAATCGCGCGTCATGACGAAGTGATCGATACTAATCATTACACGTTAGTTGACGATAAGAATCCTTGGAAGAAGACGGAACTTTCTAATTATACGGTTCGTGAGTTACAAGTTCCTATCTTTGAAGAAGGAAATTTAATTTATGAAGTACCTGATCTTAAGTTATCACGGGAATACTGTAAGAGAGAATATGAGACATTGACAGATAGAATTACCGATATTTATCACCCACATACGTATTATGTCGATTTAAGTGAAAATTTACGAAACTTAAAAGAAGAAATGTTAGATAGTGAATTAAGCAATGTTCGTGAGAAAAAGGAAAATTATCAAAAAAAGTTAGGTGAATATCATGCGTAAAGAAAAGTTAGAAGAGTTAGCTCGTTATCAAGAAGACTATCAGATTATTGGGAATGAAGAAGTAAATATTATGCCAGAACAGTCTTTCTTGACGACGACAAGTAGACGTTATTTACTCGCTAATGGAAAGATGCTTGTGCGAGAAAAATTGTTGAAACAGGGAAGAAATGGCGATGCGGTGATTATTGTTCCTGTTACTTTAGATGGAGAAGTAGTTATGACTATTGAGCCTCGGGTACATACTAAAGAAGGAGTAGGAATTGGTTTTCCAGCTGGATATATCGAAAAAGGCGAAACGCCAATTATGGCAGCTAAGAGAGAACTTCAAGAAGAAACTGGTTATCAGGGACAAGAATTTACTTTGTTAGGCGGGTGTTATCAAGACGAAGGGTGTTCTAGTGCTTATAACTCTATTGTTTTAGCTAAAGGGTGTCTTAAAGTGTCAGAACAAATGCTAGATAAGGATGAATTTATTCATTATTTTATTTGTCGGGTAGACGAAGCGTACGAAATGTTAGATAATGGTATTATCAAGGGGGCAAATTCACAACTTGCCTTAGAAAAAGCCAAACAATATTTAAAAAGTTATTAGGAGGAAGAAATGAAAAAATATGGATTTGTACGAGTAGGAGCTAGTGTTCCTAAATTAGTAGTAGCCGATTGTACTTATAATCAGGAACAAATTGTTCAGGAAATGATGAAAGCTGAGAAAGAAGAGGTGGGAATTTTAACTTTTCCTGAATTATCGCTTACTGGCTATACATGTGGAGATTTATTTTTTCAACGGGATCTATTAACCGATGTTTTAGAACAGTTGAAAGAAATTCTTAATGCAAGTGAAAAGTTAGAATTGATCACTATTTTGGGTATGCCACTTTCTATCGATAATCAGTTATTTAACTGTGCACTTGTTATTCAAAAAGGAAAAATCCTAGGTGTAGTACCTAAGACGTATATTCCTAATTATAATGAATTTTATGAACAAAGATGGTTCTCTTCTAGTCTTGATCTAATGAAAAAAGAAGTGGAGATTTTAGGACAGACGGTTCCTATTGGGACAGATCTTATTTTCCGTGATTTAGACTATTTGGAAATTTCTTTCGGTATTGAGATTTGTGAAGATTTATGGAGTGTTTTACCACCTAGTCAGGATTTGGCATTAAATGGAGCGCATTTATTGTTTAATTTATCTAGTAGTAACGAACTAATTGGTAAATATCACTATCGTCGTAGTTTAGTGTCTAATCAATCTAGTAAGTTGATAGCTGGATATGTTTATACATCGAGTGGTGTATTTGAATCTAGTAGTGATGTGGTGTTTTCTGGTCATGCTTTAATTAGTGAAAATGGGGCAATCTTAACAGAAAGTAAACGCTTTCAATTTGATAGTGAAATGTTAATTGCGGATATTGATGTTTTTAAGTTACATACACTTAGAATGAAAGATATCAGTTATATGGGAATTCATCCAAGTAAACCTTGTCGTGAAATTATGGTTCATGTTCCAGATAGTTCTACTTTACGTCGTGATTATGAACGTTTCCCATTTGTTCCACATGATTTGACCAAAAGAACAGAACGCTGTCATGAGATTTTTCAAATTCAGGCTTGTGGATTAGCGAAACGTCTTCATCATATTCACTGTGAGAAAACGGTTATTGGTATTTCAGGTGGATTGGATTCTACTCTTGCTTTTTTAGTTATTGTGGAAGCTTATAAAAAATTGGGAATTTCGACGAAAAATATTGTAGCGATTACCATGCCGGGATTTGGAACGACGAAACGAACTTTGGATAATGCGTTAAAGTTAATGAAGGCCTATGATGTAGAGGTAAGAGAAATTCCGATTGTAGAAGCTAGTTTATTACATATGAAGGATATTGGTCATGATCCAAAAGTTTATGATGTTGCCTATGAGAACATTCAAGCTCGAGAGAGAACTCAAATTTTAATGGATGTTGCGAATGAGGTTGGCGGAATTGTGGTAGGAACAGGAGACCTTTCCGAACTTGCGTTAGGATGGTGTACTTATAATGGTGATCATATGAGTATGTATGCCGTTAATAATAGTATTCCTAAGACATTAGTTAAGTATTTAGTTCGCTTTGTTGCGGATAGTGATGAAAAAGTAAAAGACATTCTCTATGATATTTTAGATACCCCTATTTCTCCAGAGTTGTTGCCACCAACAGAAGAGGGCGAAATTGAACAAAAAACGGAAGATAAAATTGGTCCTTATGAACTTCATGACTTCTTCTTATATCACTTTTTCCGTTATGGGGCATCTTTAGATAAAATTTTATTCTTAGCAACTAAAACTTTTGAACCTGATTATCAGGAAGAGGAGATTAAACAGTGGTTAAAAGTTTTCATCAAGAGATTTTTCTCTCAACAATTTAAACGAAACTGTCTACCAGATGGTCCAAAAGTAGGAACAGTTAGCCTTTCTCCAAGAGGAGATTTAAGAATGCCAAGTGATGCGAGTGTTCGTTCTTGGCTTAAAGATTTGAATTAAAAAAAGTGTCGTTTAAATACGATTCTTTTTTTGCTTTAATTGTTGGGAAGTGCGACTGTGTAAGGATTATTTTTCGTTCCATCTCCACCTGTGATCAAGATATCAGAAGACAGATTGACGACTGGGCGGACGCCGACCGACGTCGTGAA
>CALVOU010000034.1 GCA_944350365.1 uncultured Bacilli bacterium | reverse complement strand
ATATTATTCCTTCTTCCTCTTTCGATACTATTTAATCATAGAAAAAAGAAAAAGAAAAGTTATTTTTTCCTTTTCTTATATACTTTAATACTTTTTCTGTTTTATAATTGGTTGGTCTGTTGTTAACTTTTTTAACATCCTATTTACTTCATCAATTTGTTTTTGGTAAAGTTCGTAAGAAGGGGCTAAAAATTGTGGCGGACTATCTTTCTTTATCTCTTTGTCTCATTTCCATCATATACTTAATGCCCATTAAATAAGTATCACTTTTTAATTCAGATGGATAACTTTCTACCGCAACATCATAAATATTTTGTCGTTGCCAATTGAATTTTGTCTGAAAAATAAGATCGATAATTTCCCAATTTATATCTAATGCATTTTTTCTTCTTTTTCCGTATTCTGCGTTATTCAAAACAGAAAGGGCTGTTTCTAACTGTTTTCTTTCCAGTTTGGTTATAGGATCTGATAATTTTTCTATCTGTATCCGGATCATAAGTTGGTCTCAACAAAGATAAAATTTCTTGATTAGAAAATTCATATTTGTGTAATTGATTGATGATACTAATTACTGCCAAATTTTCTCTTCTATCTTTCATGGATTGAACATAAGCAAGAAACTGCTTTCTAGTTAGTTCAAGGGTACTAAATATAATTACAGAATTAATATAGCGATGAAATTCTTCCATACTTGGGCAGGAATAACTACTTATACTTTGACCCGCTTCTACAATCTCATCTGATATTTGTTTTTTTAGTTTATCTTCTTCTATATTTGCTTGTATGACAAAATCTAAATAATAAGCTACTTTCCAATCATAGCCTTTCTTTTTTAATGTCTTTAGTACTAGTATACTTTCTTTTAACAGTTTAGAAACCACATCATCTGGTAATTTTATTTTCATTTTATCGGCATAGATAAGGATTTCTTTGATTAATAATAATTTTACTTTTGCCTCCTTAGTTTTTTCTCTCATTTCTTCTTCTATCATAATATCCCCTTAGCTTACTATTATTGATCTTTCCTCTAAAATATCATCTATTTTTATTAGATCGATAAAATTCATAGTTTGGTAATAAAAAACCTATAAAAGCTTCAGTTTTGAAGTTTTATAGGCTATTTCTTACGAGCAACAGCAATGCCATCCCCGATTTTTAAAAATTCTACATCGTATTTAGGATTGTTTTTTAAATAATCGATATATTCTCTGATTTTTCTTACTAAACCTCTAAGATTTCTACTTTGAATACTATCTGCATCTTTTTGGACTAAACCATGAAAATTGATATTATCGGTAATAATCACTCCATGATCTGTTAAATTAGGTTCAAATTTTTCAAAGAAACGAATATTTTGTCCTTTCGCTGCATCAATAAAAATCAAATCGAATTTACCTTCTATTGTTGTTTCTAGGGCATCATTAAAGATTAACGTAATTCTATCTTCTAATCCTAATTTTTTTACATTCTTGACTGCTTCAAGATAACGTTCACGATCACGCTCGATTGTAGTGATCCTTACGTTAGGATTCGCAAGTGCCATCATGATAGCGGAATACCCTATCGCACTGCCAATTTCTAAAATATTAGTGATTTGGTTTTTGATGATAAACGTCGTTAAAAAGTCGATTCCTTCATCTACCATGATGGGCACTTTATTATCTAAGGCATACTTTTTGATTTCTCTTATTTCTGCATATATACTTGTATTTGGCATTTTTTCCTCCTAGAGTCCTCCATTTACTGCAGCTAATTCATTCTTTTTAGCTAGAAAAGATGCATAATCTTCATAGAAGAAAGTCTCTAATGTCTGAATATTCGCAATAAAATACAAATAATTATGACTATCGGGATAAAGAGTTGCTTCGATTGCTTCTTCTGATGGAGAACAGATTGGTCCAATCGGCAGTTTTCCATCCATCGTTCCATTAGTCAAGCGAGTATTATAAGGATTTTGTAAGGCATATTGAGTAGCAGTTAGAGCCTGACCTTTATTATCAATTTGATTGGCATAACGTGTGGTTACGTCACTTCCTAGAGGCATACTGATCTTTAATCTGTTCAAAAATACACTAGCTACTTTATTCCGATCTTGCTTATTTGCGCTTTCTTCTTCTACTATCGAGGCAAGAGTTAATATTTCATGAGGAGTAAACCCACTAGCTTCGATTGCTTCTCTATGTGGGGTTAAAATATGATCCATCTCTTCTAGCATCTTATTAAAAATATACTCGACATCGATGTCGCGATTTGTCAATTTATAGGTATCAGGAAAAAGATATCCTTCTAAATCATAGTAAATTCCCTCTTGTTTTACACTTTCGTCGATAAACCAATATTTTTCTATCAATTGGTTAATATATTCTTCATCATTTGCTTTCGCAATTACTTCTTCGTAACTATTACTTGTATTATCACTAATAATTGTCGCAATTTCTCTCATGTTTAATCCTTCTTGAAACGTGATTTCAATCTCATTAGGATTTTTGGTACTTCCCTCTCGTAAGGTCGCTACAATCTTTTCTACTCCCATATTAGGCGATAAATCATAGTAGCCTGCTTTTAAATCATTCACATGATTTAGTTTTAGATAGATCAAAAAGATTCTATCATCGCGAATTAATTCCTGTTTTTTTAAAATACTCGCAATCTGTTTACTACTAGAATTGACGGGTATTTCCACTTCCCTAGTTGTTTTATCATTAGATGGAGCTGTCATCATGAACCGATAGAAACCAAAGCAACCAATGATAATAATAATAGAGGCAACTAAAATTCCTAATGCGATATTTCTAAACTTCTTCATACTTTTCTCCTTAGTTTTCTCCTTATGAAATAACGAGCAAAAAATCTATTGCTCGTTAGGACTAGCAGGAGTTGTCTCACCTTGTTGCATTTTATTTCGAACTTCTTCTTGAATGGCTTCTAAAATAGTTTCTACCACTTTCCATTCTTTTTCTGTTTCGATCGGTTCAAATCCTGCATTTAAATTTTCTGGATGATATACGGCAGCGTAAGCTTTGATACTACCATCCGGCTCATAAGTATTATCTGTATAGGCGATATAACTTTTTTTTGTTTCTTCACTATCGAAGGTAAACAAAACATTACATATAATCTCTTTTCCATCTTCTGTAACCATTTTAAACGTATTTTCTTTCATTATTTTCTTTCCCTTCTATCTAAAAAACTCTGTAATATAATGGTAGCAGCTACACAATCTATTACTTTTTTTCTTTTTTTTCGACTTGTATTATTACTGATTAATAAGCTCTCTGCCTGACGGGTAGTTAACCGTTCATCTTCCATATAAACAGGTAGATGAAATTCATTTTCTAGTTTTTCTTTAAACTTTAGCGCAATTTCGCCTCGTTCTCCAACAGAATTATTCATATTTTTAGGAAATCCCAATACGAATGCTTGAATATTCTTTTCCCTAATAATTGGAGCTAATTGTGGAATCAAGCCATCATAATCTTCTTGATGATGAAGAGTTTTATAACTTGTCGCAAATGTTCCCAAGCTATCAGATATGGCTAAGCCTAAAGTTTTAGTTCCTAAATCTAGTCCTAGATACCTCATTCGCCTAAACCTTTTCTCAGTAATACTTCGATAATTTTACTTCTATCGATACCAGTTATTTTCTTTCTAGCATCTCGATGAGATGATATATAACCAGGATCTCCGCTCATCAAATACCCAGTTAATTGATTGATGGGATCATATCCTTTGTCTTTAAGAGCGTCTCTTACTTCTGTTAAGATTGCTTCTACTAAAGCTTTATCAAACTCTTCTACATCATATAGATGAGTAGTCTTTGATTCCATTATATCACCTCTTTATAATATTCATTCTACCATTAATTTTTCTTTTCTTCAACTGCTTAGAGATATTTTATGAATTTTCTGCTTTGACTTCTATTCCACTATCTAAAAGCAAAAATTCCCATATAAATCATAAATATCGTAAATAAGGCAGTTACAATCCAACCATTCACTTTTTCAAAAGTGGTACTCTTATATTTAACTCCTAATGATATCGTCATTAGAATACCACCAATTAGACCACCGATATGGGCATAATTATCAATACCTGGAGTAATCGCACCTAGTACTAAGTTAATCATGATCAAAGGAATTAGTTGACTTTTCAATACATTTCCAAGATAAACCCGATAATGATAACCAAAATAAAGCATACTTCCCATTAAACCAAAGATAGCACCACTCGCTCCAACACTTGGAGTATCTCCATTTAACGCAATTGAAGCTAAGCTTCCAATTAAACCAGAAAACAAATAGATAACTAGATACTTTCCTTTTCCCATAAAGCTTTCCATTTGACTACCAATAATGTATAAAGCATAGCAGTTAAATAAAAGATGAAAAATATCTCCATGGAGGAAAATACCCGTTAATAGTCGATAGTATTCCCCCAAACGAATAAGCGGTCCATAAACACAAAATTCGTTAACAATATAATCATAGTTGCCAAACATCATTAAGAGATATACTAAAACATTTATTCCAATTAAAATCGGTGTAATGACTGTTTTCTTTGGTTTAAATACATCCTCTGCCTTCTCAGCGTCCTTTTTGTTTTTTATATTAATATCGTTAGTAATTTTGACAAATAATTGTAAGCCTTTCTCAGTAAACTTTAATTTATTTTTAATATCAGGAAAGGCTTTATCAATAAAACTATAATTTTTGATATCTTTCTCATCATATAAAAACATACAATTATTATTTTGAACTTTATCTAGATGAGCATTATCTCCTAGATCAGTATAAATCGATAAAACATTCATGTGAAGCGAAAAAGTTTTACGTTTGATTTTCTTTACAATTTTTCCCGTTTTAAACAAATCAAAATTCAACTGTTCATCATTATGAATATAATTGGAAACAATACGAACGATTTTATAATCTTTATCTAAATTTTCTAACCAAATTTCATCTTCAGCACCCTGTAAGATAATTGGACTATAATTCTGTTCGGTAATAAAATAATGAAGTAGTTTCATTACAATTCTATCTTTTCGATTTAAGGTGTCTTCCATAATATCAGTTACTCCTTTCTATTTTCTTGTTCTAATTGTTTTAAATACGATTCAAACTCTTCTGGCAGTGGAGTTTCAAAGGATAATTTTTCTTTCGTAATTGGATGAATAAAAGAAATTTTTTTTGCGTGTAAATATTGACCAAAAGCTGTTGTTTTCGAAGTTTTCCCATATACTGGGTCATTATGAATTGGATATCCAATATAAGCAAGGTGTACTCTAATTTGATGAGTTCGACCAGTTTCTAGTTTGCATTCGATTAATGTATTTTTTGGGTAACGTTTTAATACTTTAAAATGGGTAACGGCATCTTTACTGTTTTGATCAGTTATCTTCATCTTTTGACGGTTATCAACATCTCTTCCAATAGGGGCATCTATCGTTCCAGTACTGTGAGGAATTACGCCATCTACTAAGGCATAATAGATTCTTTCTACTTCGTGATTTTTAATCATTTCACTTAGTTTTTCTAGAACTTCTTCATTCTTTGCGACGACTAGTAAACCACTTGTATCTTTATCGATTCGATGAACAATTCCTGGTCTAGTATTATTTTCTGTATTCCAGTTAAAACGATAAATTAGTGCATTAACTAAAGTTCCATGATAATTACCTGGTGCGGGATGAACAACCATACCCGATTTCTTATTGATTACTAGTAAGTATTCATCTTCGTAAACGATATCTAATGGAATATCTTCACCTTCAATATCGATATCAAAAGTCAACTGATCATCTACCACCACAAAATCATGCTCTTTTACTATATAACTAGGTTGGACCTTTTTTTCATTCACCAAAACTTTTCCTTCTTTGATTAGTTTTTGAATTTTACTTCTACTAATTTCTAGCTCTTCGCTTAGATACTGATCTAATCTTATCTCTTTCTTTTTTGCTTCTATCTCTATCATCATTATCCCCCTTAATCATCTCTAGTAGGACTAACCCTACTCCGATAACGATCGCCATATCGGCAATATTGAATATCGGAAACGGATAGTTTCCAAACTGAAAACCGATATAATCAACGACTCCATCTCTTACTACTCTATCAATAAAATTTCCTAAAATGCCACCCATAATGAGTCCATAATACCATTCTTCCAAGCGAGAAAAAGTAGTTTTTTTCATTAGGTAGCGATTCAGTATAATTAAACAAATCGCACTAATAATGGTGAGAAAAAAAGTACTATCTTCTAAGATACTCCAAGCTGCGCCTGTATTTTCTACATAGGTAAAATAGAAGAAATCGGGAATAATCTCCTTTACTTCTAACAAAGAAAAACTATTTATAATGATTCTTTTTACTACTTGATCAAGTATGACCAGAATCAAGGTAATGATATAAATATTTTTCTTCACTTTCATCACCATGCTTAGTATACCATATTTTCTTATATTATGCATTATATTTTCTTTTTCAAAAGAAAAAGCTCTTTACTTAAAAAAGCTTTTATATTCCTACTTTGTTTTATCATTTTTTACTTTTTTTTGTTAATAGAGCTTACCACTAGGTTCTAATGGAAATTTTTCACTCATTTTAATTAATTTTAAGCACTTAGGTTTTAATTCTTCTTGGTATATGTGGGAAACTTCTAGCTCTTCTTCAGGACTTAATGGTTTTTTCATAGGTACACCGAAATGACATTGTGGCTCTATGACAGTTGGATTAATTCCTCTAATTAGTAGTTCAAGTGTTCTATCGTAATTGCTCTCTAAATTTAATAAAGGTGTCGCTAGTTCAATTCCAAAAGCATTTAGAAGGTTGCGATATTGTTCTAACATATTTGTCTGTTCAATCGCAAATAATTGGCTTTTTCTTGCTCCTTCGGCAACTACTTTGATGTTTAACTTTTTGCATAATAGAATCGTGTAAATATACATGGCACTTCGACAAGCTAGACAAGTGAATTGGGGTAGATTAAAATAAGGATATTTTTGAACAATTTCTTGGAGTTCTAAACTATATATTTCATCTCGTAACGCTTTAAAATAACCTACTGTTAGACCATATCCCCAAAATTTTACTTTATTCTCGCCGTAACGCTCGATTAATCTCTCGGCAGTTTCTTTAACATATTCACAGCCACTACTACTCCCGTTATCATAGTGAACTAAAGTTACTTGATACCCATCTTCAATCATTTTACAACTAGTAAGAAGCGAATGTAAACCACCAGAAAATAAAATTAATGCTTGTTTTTCTTCCATAGTTTTCCCCCTATTAGTCTTATTTTAGCTTATATTTTTTCTTTTTACTATTATTTTCTAACGCTCAGCTAAAATTATTTTTATCTTATTCATTTAACGAACAAATAAAAAAACAAGATGAGTTGTTGCAAAAGAACTCTTTCTTGTTTTCTATTTTTCTACTTTATTCTTTTTCTAAATTTAATTCTATTTTTTCTACTTCATAGTCCTTATCGACTAACTGCATTGTTAAGTTATCAATAAATAAAGTAGCTTTGAAATCTTTTATTGAACAATTGATTGCTTCTTCCAATTCTTTATTTACTTTTAATACTAAATTCTTAATTGGCGTTTTTAGGGAAACATTATTGATTGTTTTTTCTCCTCTTGCTTCACTGATGATATTCATCATTAAGTCGCCATTTTTAATTTCAGATTCAAAATTAAATTCTAATGGTTTTATTTCAGTAATGTGAACTGATTTTTGATCTTTAAATAGTTCTTGGTAGATTTCTTCAGTAATAAATGGGAAGAAAATACTGAAGTCTTGTAGTAACTTATAGAGTAATGTGCAGACTGTCTTTTGACCAGAATAACGTGGGGTCTCTCCAAACTCTTCAGGACGGTACAATCGATGTTTGACAATTTCAATGTAGTTATCACAGAAATTCCAGAAGAATTTTTCAAGGGTATTTAGAGCAAGTCCTACTTCGTATTCATCTAAGTAGCGAAGAAAGTTTTTCTCCATTTCTTGAAAGCTTCCCAAAATCCATTTATCTATATATTCATAATCATCAAATGGTTTATCTGTATAGTCAGAAAGATGCATCTCAATAAACTTAGCTACATTCCAAAGTTTATTAACGAGTTTCTTGCCACGTAATAGCGTTTCTTCACTAAAGACAATATCCGTTCCTAATCTACCTGAAGCTGCCCAATAGCGAATGACATCAGCAGAGTATTGATCGATTAGTGAAAGTGGTTCTACTTTACTATTTCCTTTACTCTTACTGATTTTTTCTCCTTTACTTGCCATAACGAAGCCAGAAATCATCACATTATCCCAAGGTCTCATTCCAAAATGATAGAAACTTTTTACGATTGTATAAAAATCCCAAGTTCTAATAATCTCTGAAGCATTAGTTCTTAAACTCATCGGTTTTAAAAGCGCCTCGTAATTATTTTTTTCTCCATAGTGCATGTTGATTAATGGTGTTACGGATGATGTCGCCCAAGTATCCATAACATCACTTTCTGGAACAAATTCTTTGCATCCACATTTTGGGCAGCAACTAACTGGAGGTTTATCCGTTAATGGATTGACTGGTAAATCTTCCTGTTTAGCGAGAATGACTTCACCACATTCTTTACAATACCAGACAGGGAATGGTACACCAAAATATCTTTGCCTAGAAATACACCAATCCCAAGCAACATTGTTTACCCATTCATCATACCTGGCATGCATATAATCAGGGTGCCATTTGATTTCATTACCAATTCTAATAAAATCCTCTTTATGATTCATAATATCGATAAACCACTGATTCATTACCGCATATTCTACTTCTTTTCCACAACGTTCATGCGCTTGTACTTCGTGTTCTAATTCTTCAATTTTTTCGATATAACCACCATTTTGTAAATCTTCAACAATCTGTTTTCTTGCCTCTTTTATTTTTAAGCCCCCATAGTTAGGAACAGAGTCAATAATTCTTCCATCATTCGTAAAAATATATTTTAATGGAAGGTTATATTTTTTCCACCATTCAATATCGGTTTGATCTCCAAAAGTACAACACATAACCACACCCGTTCCTTTATCAATAGCTACTTTTTCATCTGCCATGATAGGTACTTCACCATCAATTACCGGTATGTGAGCAGTTTTTCCAATTAAAGATTTATGTTTTTCATCTTCTGGATTCACAAAGACACATACAATAGCTGGTAATAATTCTGGTCTCGTTGTCGCAATGGTAAATTCTTTACCATCCTCCACCGTTTTGAATTTAACATAATTGAAGGTTGTTTTAATCGTTTTCGTCTCTAGTTCAGCTTGCGCAATTGAAGTTAAACATTCATTACACCATAAAGCTGGACTTTCTTTATGATAACAATGTCCTTTATTAATTAAATCTAAGAAAGATAATTGACTTACTTTTATTGTTGATGGACTAACTGTTTTATAATGAATATCCCAATCGGTACTGACTCCCATCTTACTAAATAATTCTTGGAACTCTGCTTCATATTTATCCGTTGTATCATAGCATAATTTTGAGAATTCTTCTCTTCCTATTTCAGCGGCTTTTTTCCCTTGTTCTTTTTCAACTAGGCGTTCACTAGGTAACCCATTATCATCAAAACCAAACGGATAGAAAACATTATATCCACGTAAACGTTTATATCTTGCGATCATTTCCGTTTGTGAATAAGAGAAAATATGACCAATATGAATACTACCACTTACTGTTGGAGGGGGGGTATCAATTGAATATATTTTTCGTTTATCTGGTTTAAACTCATAGATTTTATTTTCTTGCCAGTAGTTTAACCACTTGGCTTCTTTTTCTTTCGCATTATATTTTTTATCTAACATATTTCTTCACTACTCCTTATTTATTTTTTAAACTTTGTTTTTCTTGGAAGTATTTACGGTTTATCTCTCTTTTTATCTTATCGACTCCATAAATTCTTTCTTCCCAATTATATTTATCATTTTCCACTCGTAAAGTGTATGCAGCAATGATACTATACCGTTCAAACATCATTTCATTTTGATAGAACCATTCGAGTTCACGATCGGTAATTACTTCTGGTAAGTAAAAAACAATTATTCCCGATGAATTCTCGCTTTTTACGATCATATGACCAAGTTCCGCAATTCGGCATGGCGCTTCTTGATATTCATCTCTTTCAAAATGAAAGCCTAACTGATATAAATCAGAAAACTCTTGAAATTTATTGACATGTTCCTCTCCCATTTGTACATCTCGTTCAAATAGTGGTTGGATAATCTGACCTTCATCAGGAATAATCCATACTTTTCCCCTACTACTCATGATGAATCCCCTCATTAATTGCGTCGTAACAAATTTCTCTTACCTTTAACCACAACTTTTCACTATCTTCAGCTACCTCAATTGTACTGACAAATAAATCAAAGTTATCTGTTTCAACTAGGATATCTAAGCTCTCTTCAAAATTAAAATCGTAAATAAAGGCTAAAATCGATAACACGGCGTCTGATTTTGACTTATTGTCTTTGATATCAAGAAGGTGTCTTTCTTTGAAGTTTTTTAACACATTAGGAGTTACTTCATCCGCTTTGAACACATAATGATAATGGATAGCGTATTGTTTAAAAATATCGACTTTATCCATATCTCTAATCATCGAAACAAATAATTTCTCCTTATCCTTTAATGGTGGGACATCCAATTTATTATGATACCTAATTGCTAATTCGATAATCTGATCATACTTGTCTTCTTCAATAAAATCTCTGATGTGCCCTTCTTCAAACAGATAGATACAACTTTGATCAGCATGATCAACTGTTTTTTTATCCGATAATTTTCCATAGATTCTAAATTGCTCAAAACGCCCAATATCGTGTAAGAGTCCAATAATCTTTGCTAGAATAATTTCTTCCTTTGATAAATCAAGTCGAAAAGCAAGTTCTGCCATCAAGTTTGCGACTTCTAAACTATGTTCTTTCTTTAGGCTAATCACTTCTTCTTTCTGATCATAGTTTTCTACATATTTCTCAAATACTTCTTTTGATCGTTCATAATCCATAAAAAAACTCCTCCTTATCTTTACCTTAATAAGGACGAGTTAAACCCGCGGTACCACCTTAATTCACTCTAAAAAGAGTACCCTTCATTAAAGAACTAACGTATCTTTTAGGTTACGGAATTACCTACTCATTGTTCAATAATTCTACTCCATCGCTACCTTCCAAAGATAATTCTATTCATTTTCACCAACCATGAATTCTCTATAAGAATTATTCTTTGTACTCCTCGACTTCTTTGTATTTCGTGTTTTTATTATAAACTAAATTTTTACTTATGTAAAGCTAGTTTTCGCTAGTTATTATACTCACTATTAGTAAATTTTATCCATATATATTATCTTTCATTATAAATTCATTTCCATATAATTTTTCACTTTTATTTTCACCTGTCTTTTATCAGACGAAATAATTATTTTCTTCATTTATAAGCCCAATCTATTCCTTATATTCGTCATATAATATTGTAGGTGAAAATGATGTTTAAAAAGGGACAAGGACATGGTTTTTTCTGCCGATGTGAAGCATGTAAGTTCAAGAGAAAATCCAGTATTTTTTACATGGGGTGTCTTCTTTCTTTACTAGTTATTCTTTTTTATCAATGTCTTTTCGCAATATTTATCGTTTCACGTTTTAATTCCTTTTTATGCTTTTTATTTTTAATATTAGTGATCATCGGCTTTATACGAATTATCTTTTAAAAAAACTAAATAGAATGTTTAGGCTTAGCTTCATGCCAATTCATTCTATTTAGTTTTTCTCTTAGTTGATAAGCGGTTTCCGTAATCGTGAATACCTGTTTAATTTTCTGAACTTCTGTTTTTTTCATTTCTAATTTCTCTGGAAGTAGAGTCATAGCTAAAAAAAGATCGATTTCTTCTTGTTTTAAACTATATTTTGTCTGATAGATATCTAATAAATCAAAGATATCTATTTTTTCTTTATTGTTTTGATAGATATTTAACAGATCGTATACTGGCAAATTAATTCTGGCCTTACCCCAACTGATTAGATATAAATCGTTATTTTCGATTAGATGTTCTCTTTCTAATGCTCCATGAGTCATGGCGTAACGTAACTTTTTACTTTCTTTTACTTTTTGATACCAAGCTTCTATTCTTTTTCTACTTTCGCCAATATTCTGATACAAAATAGAGACATTCCGAATCAATAGGTAATGGCTGGGTGACATGTAGACTTCACTTTCAATCATATTCTGTAACCCGGAATAATAATTATATAAATAATCTTGACGATCAATGATCTCTTCATAAATTTTTTTTACTTGATCAATATCCACATTTTTATAGAAAGTTGTCTTGGTGTGTAGTAAGCTAACGAGATAGATTAAATCTTCTATTCTCTGTTCTTCTGGCACTTCGAAATCATCTATATATTCTGTGATTTCATAGGGATCTTCGATATCGGTTAAATTCGTGGGAAAATTATGAAAATTACGGGTTCTTAAATATTCATAAATATTGGTGTTATTTTCTTCTTTTAAGCAATAACGATTCTGATCGGTAGAAATGATATCTACTTTTTTCTTTTTTTGATAGCGGGATGCTTTTAAGTTATATTTCTCTAGTTCTTGTCTTTTATTCATGTTGGCACGGAATAATTACTTTACTACCGATTTTTAAATTTTCTAAATCGTTGTAAGCGACAAGATCATCACGAGTAGTTTTATATTTTTCAATAATAGAATCTACAGTATCGTTTTCTCTTATGATATAAACATGATAAGTAACGAATGTCTCATCACTAGATGCGATCGCATTAAAGATAGAACCCATTTTGTTTTCTTCTTTAGGGCGTTCTTTTTTTTGTGGTAAAGCGGTTTCTTCTTGATGAGAACAATTTGTTGGGGATGGAGTTTGTGAATAATTTGTATTTGATGGCGCTGTTTCTTGATCGTAGAACTCTTTATTTTTAGAAATTTCTTGGGTTAATTTGGCTTCAATTTCTTGTTCGAGATCGCTTTTTTCCAGCATAGTTGGAAAGTCATAGTCATCATGTTCGGAAGTAGATTCTGTGATTTCTAGATGATCAAACTCCTCTTCTTTTTCTAACGGTTCAATTTCTACTTTTTCTTTTTTCTCTTCAATCTCAATTGGGATTTTTTCTACTGTCTTACGAATAGCTTCTTCATCTAATGAAATATCTTCTTTAGCCACACTTTTTTCTTCGACATTGCCAATTTCTAATTCTACATTGATTTTTAAATCTTCTTCGTTGATAATTTCAAAATAGAAATCATCGATTGTGATCGTGCAGTTAGAAATATCATATTTGTTATCTACTTCTATCGTAAATGGTAAATTATAATGGAATTCCTCCTCAATTTGACTTGCTTCATGCATCTTATATTTTCCATCGATAAGGATATCTCCTTCGATAGTATTTCCTTCTTTTACCTCGAGATTATGTTTAGCTTCAATATCGGTGATCTCCGCAATCATCGTTTTAAATTTAATCGTCTTCGTAAAAGGTATTATTTTTTTCATCTTATCCCTCATTTCTATTTCAATATATGAGAATAATGGATAAAACATGCTAAATGAAAAAAGAAAATATACTTAAATCCTATTTTCTTTATAATGTTCATGTAGTAATTACACTTTCTTATGTAAAAAATATTAAAAACTAATAATAGAATCTAATATTAATATTAGTTAAGCAACAACGTACGGATTAGTTATAGTTCCATCTCCACCATATACTATTTTTGTTCCTACTTTAAGAGATATAGCAGGGCGTACTCCAAACTTACCATCTACACCACGATCATGAAGATTACCACTAGGACTCACACAAAAATTAACTGCTCCCGGTGCCCAATAATATGTTGGCGATAGGGACCACCACCATTCTTCGTTATATAAATAATAACTGTCATTGTTTTCAAAATATACTCCACCCGCATACGCTATTTCATCCGCAGTTAGTAAGGCAATCGGAAAAGTTAAATTTCTATTCCCATTTTCAGCCTTTATCGTAAATCGATCATTTACATTCACACATTCTAAAGTTGGTATTTTATTATCATATAATCGATAATTAGCTGCATAATCTGTTAACGACGTAAATATTCCATTTCCAGAAGAAGTAGAATCGAGGCTTCTATCGTTACACCATACTGTATCTTCTAAATTCTCTGTAAAGCTCATCATATTCTGCCTATACCAATTGTCTATTACTGTTTTAATTGCTGAATCATGAATATTGGCATGAGTTTCAGAATAACTATTTGAGCCCACTGTCCCATACATATACCCTACATACGCATTATCAACAATAACTGCATTAAACGCACTATTACCTATTGTGGT
>CALVOU010000033.1 GCA_944350365.1 uncultured Bacilli bacterium | reverse complement strand
GGTTACTTTTCCACTTCCATTATGATAACCTGCAGGTATCGTATAACTTCCTCCTGCATTCAATGTCTGACTTACCGTTCCACGGTTCGCCATCGTTCCTGTTATCTGATTTCCATTAACCCAAGCTTTCTTTCCCGCTAAGATATCTTGGGGAGTTGCCATATCTTCGCTAACTTCCTCACTCTCTATTCGATTTGCTATTCTAATCTCTCCATTTCCAAGAAGTATATCTTCTACACCATTATTTTGATATCCCCCTTTTACACCAACAAATACTGTAATTTCGCTATCCCCATTATTCTGTAAAATCAATGATATTTGTTTACTCTCCCCTACCGCTAAAGAACCACTTGGTAGATTACTACTATAACTAGCGTAACCGACAATTACATTCGTTAAATCATCACTACTTCGATAATACATTTGATATTTTGTTTCTCTACTATTTAATCCCAGTACTGCAATAGGGACTCTTACTTCCCCTTTAACAGGAACGACCACCTTATATTCCTCATTTAAACCATAAGAAAGAGTTGCAACTGTCATCTCTAAAGAATCCTTTAACTCTAAATTCTGCTGATAATAACCGTATGTATTTTTAATTAAAAATACAATAATCAATAAAAGAATCAAAAGTAAACTAAATACAATCATATACTTCTTATTAAAATTTAACTCTAACTTCTTCATATCTATCCCCTTAATATCTTACTATTATTATTCGCCGTTCTATTTTTCTTATCCATACTAAGTATACCCCCCCCCCCCAAGTCGTTTTGCAAGAAAAAAATTCGCCAAAAAAAATTTTTTTGACGAATCGTAGTATAGATTTGCACATTGTTAACCAAGTATTATCCAATTAAAATAACAAAATTTTTGTACAAAGATTTTATCAAAAACAACACAAATAAAGTCATAACAGTAAAAGATAGAATATTTTTATCTTTTTTTACAACAAGGCATAATATGAACCGGTACATGTTCACCAAATCGATAAAAGGCATGACGAAAAGGTTGAATATAATAAGGGGCAGTTTCATCAAACAATTCAGTCTGATTTAAGCCATATTGCCCTAAATATTGTAACCATTCATCATTATTATCAAATTGAGAAACAGACTCTGAATGACAAGCATAGGTAACACAAGGAATTAAAAATAATGCCTTCTTATAATTTTGAAATTGCTGAATAATAATTTCGTGAATATCACATGGATGTATCGCAATACCTAAATCATAACTGGAAATATCAGTACTTTCATCAAAGCAATTCAAATCCTGTTCATATGGCGCGTAACGATCAATCACTAGTTCTGGATCCATCGCTGTTACTTGATAACCCTTGTGAGCTAATAAACGCGACAACCTACCACTACCTGCCGCTATTTCTAATATCCTAGGATAAACAGATACTGGATAATGGTGAACCACAAATTCTAGAACTTGATTAATTGGATTCATTCTTACCCCTCCTTTTAATGGTTAGTATTATACCACACCTAAGCGAATAAACCAAAAGAAAATCAAACATCCTTGCTCATAGATATAACCTATAGTATAATAATCATTGATGATACAATGAATAACGAGAAAAAAATGAGCGATTTTTTTACAGGAATTGAAACAGTATTCAATCCCGATTTAACCTATACAGGAAACTATCCAGTTAGTGTTAAACTATTAGAATGCTGTTCAAAAATAGAAAATAATATAAATTTAGTTAGTGAATATTTAAAAAGAAAATACCTAAACAACATCCAAGAATTAGTACCTATAAAACTCCAAAATATTCAACTTGTATCTGATGAAAATCTAGATACTACCAAAGGAAGAGTACTAAAAGTCTCCTTAGATTCTATAACTACCCAAGTTTGTTACAATTTAACAGGAGAAATACCACAAATAGAAGATAAAACAAGTAATCCAAAACAAGAAGTAAAAGACTTTTTTAAAAATTATAAATTAGCTATTTCTTCACTACTAAAAAATGAAACTAATCATGAAGTAAAGAATAATATTCAAAATTTAAAAAATCTATTTACTATCTATCTGAATAATAATCCAAAAAATCTTCAAATCGATCAACATAAACTTTTTATCAATTTTTTAGAAAACATAAGAAAAAAAATCAGTAGCTTCTTAATATGGTATAACAAGTTAACAGAAATATGCGAAACACCAATAAATTTAAAAGAATTAGAAAAGTTTATTGATTTAGAAAAATTTTATTTTATCATGGCTAAACACTTATTAGAAATCAGTAAATTTTCTGAACAAGATTCAAATTCTCTACATAATTCATTTACTTTTGTCGATATATATATGCAAAGACTAATTGCTTTAAAAAAAGAAAACAATTATCATTTAAGTGTAACTATGCCCTTACTGGATGGTACGATGTCAAAAGTAACTACCGATAGTTTGATTAAAGAATATATTGAACTAAAAAACAGACATCCTGAGTTTCAAACATTTTCTATAAAACGAGTTGAAGGAATTAATTATCAAGATCAAGAAGTAGTTGAACATTTAACATCCATTCTAGAAGATGAACGTAATGCCAAAAAACTAGCCGTTTCTTGGAAACTATTTAAAAAAGGAGAACAAGAAAATAAAGAGGGAAACACCAATACAATTGTAACGCATATCAAAACAGAAGAAAAAACGACCGAACAAAAGAATGCCGAACTAAGAGAGCGTTTGGATTTCTTCGAATCTTCACCATACTTATACCGAATTGAAGGAATCAATCATTTTGAAGGTTATCTCGGCTATATCTATCCAAATAATTTAGTCATTTTTGAACGATTTTATAAAGATCTAATTCACTTTGAATTAGCCAATAACCATGCGACTTATATCATGAACCTCAATAACTTTATCGAAATGTCTAAATTATCTCGATTAGAAATTATAAAATATATTAAAGAGGGAAATCGTGATGTAGCAAGAAAGTATCATACTAGTAGTTGGAAGAACAAAATAACTGCGATAATTGAAGGCAAGGGATACGATATAGATACAATTCAAACGATCGATGAGTTAATTCAAAATCATCAATTAGAAAAAAGAGGGAAAAAATAATGAACGAATTGATCAAGCAAATAATAGAAGAACAAGAAACCATAGAACAATTAATTCACATAGATAACCAAATCATGAATAGTTCCATCGACTATCAAACATTTTTAAAACAAAGTATCGAAATAATCAATAACCATAACAACGTCACAACCAGTACCAATAAACCTCTATTATGGATAACAGATGGTGAACCTCTCCTCACTTTAGCGATACTAAATAATGAGACCAATCAACAAACCACTATTTTTGTCAATCATCATTATCTAGCTTTAAATAAATGGTTAATTACTAGATATATTGAGCTAACTAATCACACAAATTATCATATTGATTTTTTCTTAAATTATAACCACTATATAAAAAATAAAAACAACTATGAGATAATCCCATTAGGAGAAAATACCTTTAAAGAAGAAGTATTAAATGACTTTAAAGACGAAGAAAACGGATTTTAACAAAACCCGTTTTTATTCTTAACTATCTTGATACAATTTTAACAATTTACTATGAAAATCTTCTTCAACTAATTCAATAGAAGATAAAGATACTTCTAAAGCTTCTTTATAACTACCTTTATGGAACAACATCTCAGCATTACTAAGTCCCGCATCTACTTCTTCCATAGTACTACGGAACTTATTTCCATAGACAATAGCCATCTCCGCTAATTGTGCTGTTTTAATCATTTCATTCGTCGTATTATATAATTTTAATACCAAATCACGAGCGGTATCTACACGCATATTTAATACCTTAATCACGATTGGTTTCTTATCTAGTTCTTTAATAATCTCTAAAATCGCTTCATTAGCTTCCGATAATTCTATAAAATAATTATTCATAATAATTGGTAACTTATAACTACGAATTCTACTCTTACACTGTTTTAAAAGTTCTTGAATGTCATCTAACTGTTCTCTAGCTCGCATTTCATCTTCATGCATACTACCTAAAGTTCTTAAAGAAACATCAAGCTCTTCTTCCAATGTTTTCAAATTACCATTTAAAATAGAAATCTCCTTCGAAGCATCTGAATAAGGTTTAGATTTATCCTTCAAATCCTGAACTAACTTTTTATAGTCAGCTTGTAAGACTCTCATTCTACGACTAATATCATCTAAAGCAACAATGTCTTCATCTTTTAAATCATACATACTTTTAATATCATCTAATTGAACATAAATATCTTTAATAACCTTCGTCGTCTTCTTTAACTTCTTTTCAAATAATAAAGTTTCCTCCTCATATACTCTACGTGCAAAACGCTCCTTTTCAAAATCATTAAAAATAGAATCCAAATAATCAAGCATCGTTTTAAGTTCAAACATACAATCTTCTAAGTTAAGTACTCGAATACGATCTAATATCGTACTAATATTTTTTCTTGATTCTTCCATGTTATAAGGAATCTTTAAATACCCAAGAGGATATCCTTTTTCTTCCATTTCTTGACTAGTTGCCTCAATTTCTTCGATTCTTCTAGGAATTAATTTTTCAGCCAAAAGAACCAAATTAGGAGCTTCTTCAATTACGATAGCCATATGATCAATCATGGTATCTAAAGCTTTAACAATATGAATTACTTCGTCATATTCATTCTTTTCCATGACATTTTCAAAGTCTAAAAATCTTTTTTCAATATTTTCAAACTGCAAATCAATAACATCCGCTACATCTTCATAGTCACTACGGTGATTATGAAACGTTTTCACTAAATTACGATATTTTGTTTTTAATTTAGTTACAATACTACGATACTTTTCCTCACTCAACGTAATTTCCTTAATCTCATTTAACAATTCATTAGCGCTCTCTCTAGCTTTATAAATTTCAATTTCTGTTTTAGCCATTTTTTTACGAATCGTTTTATAATCTTTCCCATTTGTCGACTCTAAATCAAGTTCGATAATCATATCGTTAATTAAAGCAATTTTATTATCTCGTATCATTTCAAAACGACGTTGCCAGTTTTTATATTTTTCCCCCATCTTATCGTTTTTAATAATAGGTTCCACTTTAGAAAGTTCTGATAAAACAGGAGTAGAAGCAATCATATTCTTCTCTTTGTCCAAAGTCTCTAACTCATCCTTAATGGTTTTTACTTTATGTTTTTGAATCATAACTAAAACAACAGTAATACTGATCACTGCGATTGCCACAAAAGTACCAACAAGTAATATCACACCATTCACCCAAGTTCACCTCTGTTTATCCTATATATACCATTCTAGCACATAAGTGGTGAATTTTGGATATTTTTTGACAAAATTTAACGACAAAAAAGCATAGTTCAGATAGAACGCGACAAAAAGAAGAAAAAGGCTACCCTAACTTTAACATACAATTAGTAAAATACACTCAACTGGCAAACTTTCTCTACTGTATTAAAATCAAATTTTTTATACTTTAGTATTTAGTACCCAGATATCAAACTCTTAAATGGTAACTATTTCTCTCCAACAATACGATTGTTTATTGAATATTTATTAAATAATTTCTTCTGAAATCCAGAAACTACACCATCATTAAAAGAAAGTTCACATAAATTACCCTCTTTTCTTAAAACGTTCGGAGTATAAGGAAGCGGGTTAAATAGCCCTTCAAGGCTTTGCCCATAAAAAGACCGATGACACAGATTCAGTTCATCATCTATGAAATCACATAAATAACGCCTACATACCTTTAAAACTAAAATTTCATGTTTTAATTCATCATAATCATCTAAATAATCATCAATATCTAAATCTTTAACAATATTTTTTAACCTTTTCTTGGCTACGTGAATCCTTAAGGACAGAAATCGTACTCCAAAAGCAAGTTCGCTAAAAGTTAATTCCCTGAGTACTTTTTTACAGTGAAGTTCCCACCAATCATTATTACCGTAATGTCCAAGTTCCGCCCTTAAAATATACAATGTACTAAAAACAGGAGCAAAATTCCAATCATTAAGACGAGTTTCGTCAAAGAACTGTTTAATTTCTTTATCCTTATCCTTATTTCTGTAATCTATAACATGATAAGGTTCTTTATAAGCACGATATTCATAATCATAATCATTTTCGAGTCTTTCAAAACATCTTGTAGCAAACTCTTCTTTGTCAGCTTCACTATCTTTAGCATCAAACCAACCATCTTGTTCTAATTGCTTTTTTAATTGTTTTTTTTCCTCATCTCTCTTTTTCTGCTTTTCTCTATCAGATTCCCTTTGGGCAATAATTTTTTGATCCCTTCCTACTAGAAGTATAGAAACACCTTTAGGAAGATGATATTTCTTTTCCAAACGAAAATTTAAGATTTTTTTAACATAATCTTCTTCACTACCTCCTCTTTCAAGAATTGAAATTAACTGCGAAGTTGGATAAAACTTGATGAGACTTTTCTCTAAATTACTTGTTTCCATAATATACGCTCCCTCCCGTCATATTGCTACTAGTATAACATCTAGAAGTAAAAAGGTAAATATTTTACTCAACAAGAGCTTGACAACTATTAAGACTAATATATTAGGAAGGAGCATCAAACTAGATAAAAAAGATAAAATGAATACAGCAACTTTGCCACCCTTACCAAATAGTCAACGCATAATCAAATAATCTATTTATATAATCTTAAAAAGCTAAATATAACCTAAAAAATATTCACTCTTTTTTTCTGTAGTAACCAAATTCTTTTTTCTGTAGTAACCAATTCTTTTTTCTGTAGTAACCAAAATTGATTGACAAACAAAAAACTTTTCTATATAATAATAACGCATATTCATTGAACAGCACTTGTTTTTCATTTATTAACGTGTTCTTTGAAGTTAGTAGTAACCTATGCTGTTGGGTGAACCTATTGAAAAGAACTCCCTAGTAAATGGTAAAACACGCATTCAATGCTTATGAAATAAACATTGAAGGAGGAAAATTATGGCAAGATATACAGGGCCAAGTTACAAACAATCACGTCGCGTTGGTTATTCGTTAAGTGAAACAGGAAAAGAATTAGCTCGTCGTCCTTATGGACCAGGTCAACATGGAAAAGATCGTAAAGGAAAACCATCTAACTATGCTGAACAATTAAAAGAAAAACAAAAAGTAAGATTCATGTATGGAATCAATGAAAGACAATTCCGTAAGACTTTCGACGAAGCAAAGAAGATTCAAGGTATTCATGGTGAAAACTTCTTAAGATTACTAGAATCAAGACTAGATAACGTTGTTTATCGTTTAGGATTAGCAACTACTCGTCGCGGTGCACGTCAATTAGTTAATCATGGACATATCACAGTAAATGGAAAGAAAGTAGACATTCCATCATACCGTGTAAAAGTAGGAGAGACTGTTGCCGTTAAAGAAAACTCTAAAGAACATAAAGCAATCAAAGCTGCACTTGAAAAAGTAACTAAACGTGTTGAATACGTAACTTTTGATGATAAGAAGTTAGAAGGTAAACTTGTAAGATTACCTGAACGTAACGAACTTAACGCAGATATCAACGAATCATTAATTGTAGAATTCTATAACAGATAAAAAGATTGCCCTCGGTTGGCAATCTTTTTTCATGAAAAAACAGGTAGAAAATCTTTCTATCTGTTTTTAAAATGCTCGATAAACGTATTGACGAACTTTTGGTCGTATCTTCATAAAACAAGGTTGCGCAGTATATCGATAAAGATAGACTGGCTGGTTGACTAATAAAATCATCGGGGTCGTAGCTACTGGATAAACTCTAACATTAGAAATGCTTCTAGCTACTTCTTTCGTTCTTCTTAAATAAGAAGCATATTCTTGATACAAAGAACAAAGCGCCATAATCATCATTAAGTTTTCGACATAACATTGACGTTCATAAATAGATGTATCAAGATTAACTTGAGTTTTGGCTTGAGTAAAATTACTATTCTTGAAGGAAGCAAATTCTTGATGATAAGGCTTAGCATGAGAAGTTGTTTTTGCCGTAAATGGTTCATATGAATAAGAATCATTATAATTCACATCTTCTTGTTTAGGACGATAAGTATCATACTTACTATATCCATCAAAAGTACGATTAGTCGCCTCTTTTTGAGAAGTAGTTGTCTTTTGTTCTTGCTTCTTTGTTCTCATCTGCCTTAATGTCATATCAAACTCATGTCTTTTTTCTGAATTAGAGAGAACTTGATAAGCGTCACATACTTCACGAAATTTTTCTTCCTGTCCTTTATGTTCATCAGGATGATACTCTTTCACAAGTTTACGGTACACTTTCTTTATTTCTTCATGAGAAGCATCTTCTGATACCCCTAATACTTGATACCAATTTTTTAACATTATATCCCTTCTTTACAAGTGTATAGTATACATCAAAACGCGTAAAAATGCAATTAACTCAAAAATTTTTCGTTTATCTTCTCGACATAAGTCTCACTAAAGCGAATACAACGTATTGACTTTTTCTCTACCACGGTGATAATAGAATCAACATGCTCAAAAGAATGATTTTCACCATCTACAGCAACAAGTAAAGATTCATGACCTTTTTTAGGAAGAAAAGTAACTACTCTATTTTCTGGAATAATAACGGAATTACGAAGTGTTCGATTCACTTTAGAGTTGAGTGGCGCAATGGGGGTAAGTTGAAGAGTATGAAAGTCATCGAAAACAACACTACCACCAAACGATAAATTATAGGCAGTTGAACCAATTGAAGTAGCTACCAACATTCCATCTCCTACATAATGTTCCAACAACTGTTGATCGATCAAAATATCAAAATAAGTAGTATTTAAACCTCTATCACGAATAACAATCTCATTTAATGAGTAGAAAAAGTATGAATCCTTACCACTTTGTACTACTGTTTCTTGAACTCCAATTTCAGAAGATCGAAAATGACCATTCTTTAAAGAAAAGACTAACTCTTCAATAGAATCCAGTTTCCCCTCTTGAAGGAAGCCGAGCGTACCAGCATTAATTCCTAAATAATAGATATTACTATCAAAATTATTATTTCTTACCATCCGCAAAAAAGAACCATCTCCACCGATCGCAATCGCCAAATCATAGTGTTCATCAACAATAAGAAAGCTAGCCTTTTTTAGTGCTTTCTCCACAGCTTTAGCAATCCTTTTGGCCTTTTGATTCTCATTAACAAATAATTTTACAGTACTCAACTTCTTAATCATGATTCCGATTATACCGAAACAAAGCCGAAGGACGATGTCCTCCGCCCGTTTGTACCTTATCCGTTTTTACCGTTTTTTTCGCAATAATTCTACGAAAAGCAGGATCCAACAACTTCTTTCCTAAAATTACTTCATATACCTGTTGAAGTTCTCCTAAAGTAAAGTATTCCGGCATCATATTAAATACAATATCCGTATACTCCACCTTATTCTTTAACCGAGAAATTCCTGAGACGATTGCCTTCGCATGATCAAAAGCCAAATGGTCATCTTTCTTCACAAAATACTCATAGCGATCACTCATTGGACTTTTTAACCGTTTACCAACAACAATAGAAAAACTTTCAGTTCCATTATCGAGGGTCACTTGAATTTCCTCTTCATCCTCCAAAATATGCATCGTAAACCAAGCGGCATTTTCTGGCAAATGATCTCTCAAACGATTCTTATCGACTAACGCAATATAAGCAGTACTAACAATACGCATTCTAGGATCACGATCAACATCACCAAAAGTATAAAGCTGTTCCATATAAATATTTTTCAAATTAGTCTCTGTTTCCAAAATACGTCTAGCGGCATCATCAATTGTTTCATCTACCCTTAAAAAACCACCAGGCAGACACCATTTATCTTTAAAAGGATAAGTATTTCTTTTTACCAATAACACACTGAACTTTTTTTCGGATAACTTTCGGTAATTTTCCACTTCTTCACTAGAAACACTAAAAATTAATACATCTGTAGTAAGAGCGATACGATCAAATTGACTAGGATCATAGTCTTGTAAAAATTCTTCTTCAGAATGATACTCTTTTTGAGACATTTTCTTTCACCTCTCTTATATCCAATTTGATTATAACATCGGCTTGAGAAAAAAGACAAGTAAACAATCAAAGTATAGATAATAACATTTTACCGACTTCTTGAATTACTGTTTCCTTATTTTTTTCTCGTACAAATTGATGGACTTGAATACAATTTTGATAAAAACGATTATTTTCTCGATCATAGATACTGAGATAAACCATATTACGTTTTTCAGGTTGAGAATTAACAGGATCAATACAATTAAGCATACCCGTTATACCAACACCATAATCGCTATCCGCAAACCGACTAATGACATAACTCATTTGATCAGCCACTTCTTGACTATAAACTGTATACTGATCAATCACCGCTTTATCGACTCCCATTTTTACTTTGGCTTCATTCGAATAAGTAACTGCAGAAAACCGAAGCACTTCACTTGCCCCTTCAATATCAGTAATACAATTAACTACCGCACCACCAGTACAAGACTCCATGGTCGCAATCGTCTTTTTCTGATTTTTCAATAACTTTACAACTTTTCGATAATCTTCTAACATCACTATCCTACCTTCCTCCATTACCATTAGTATACTACATTTTTTAACCAATATATTTTTTAAAACGTACCTTAGCTTTTTCTTGATCCCAATTTCCATCAAAATACGGGTTCCATGAATAATAATCAAATTCTGTTTCTAACTTCTCCTTATCATAATTAGGATATAAAATACCATCATTTTCATAGTCAATAATAATATTCGTCGCAATTAAGGTACCATTTTGTCGTAATTTCTTCATTAACTCAACAGCTTTTTCTGTTTCAGGGACATTACGATTCATGATTTTCAATACTTCAGGATCAAAACTTTGAACAGGACAGTGAACAATCTTTAATAACCCTTCCTCACTAAGTGACAAAAGTTCCTCTTCACAAAGATTCAAATTTTGTGGTTCTACATTTCTAATGGAAATATCTTTTTGATATAGATGCGCAATTTGACACCATCCTTTGATTTGATTCACTGTTGGACTATCGGAAATTAATACCACATTTTCATGATTTAAAAATTCTTCTATTTGATCTTGTGGAATCGTTGTATAAGCATCACCTCTGGTATGACGAATCGTACAATATTTACATTTACCATGACATCCTGCCCCAATCTTTAATGGATAATCATTACGGAATAAATTACCAGAAGCGAGAGTTTCTTTTGTTTCCTCAAAGTCTGGTACCCAGAATGGTTTTTCATAATGAACCAAATCCATTTTATCCAGTTCTTGACCAATTACTCTAACGACATCTAAACGTCTACAATAGTCTGGTAACGGAATATCCATCCTTTGAGCTAAACAACCACCAACATAAATATTCTTTCCGGTCAGATGATAGAGTTTTTCCGCAACTTCCAAATCATTCAAAACCGCTAAGTCCGTTACTTGACAACCAAGTACTACTATACTATCGGCATCTTTTGGATTAGATACCATTCGATCTGGATAGCGATTTGCCCAGGATAAAAAATCGCTCCATACCGACATACATGCGGCACTAGTCGTATAAATTTTTCCCTCCAAATCCTTTTCATCATAAATTATTCCTTCCCCAAAAATATTATTTACTTTTTTCATTTTTTCTTTCCTCCCTTATTTTTCCTCTCGATATAACCGATGAGAATGAATATAATTTTCTACCTTCCAATCTAAAGCTAGATTGACATTCTTTTCCTTCTTTTTCTGAAAAGAACGTCTAATATCAGTAGAAGAAATATCATCATGAATCTGATCAATCAGAATAATATTTCCCCTATCTAGACTTTCTTTGATCTTAGTAACATCATCCCCTTTCCTCAAAATCGCTAAAATAGGATAAGTATCTAAAATATAAGAATAATTTTTCCAAGTAGTAAATTCTTTTAAATTATCCGAACCACAGATAAAATAAATTTCATCATCCAAATAACTTTCTTTAAAATAATCTAATGTTTGATAGGTATAAGTTAAAGTATTTTTTAACTCATAGTCTGAAACACAAAGTTCTGGATGACCTTCAATCATTAACTTCACCATTAAATAACGGTGTTTACTATCTACAAGGCCATTCTTCGTATAACAATCTCCCGTTGGAACAAAGATAACAAAGTCCAAGTAACCGGCTTGAACAAGATAAAGTGCAATCTGTTTATGCATCCGGTGTGGAGGATTAAATGAACCTCCAAAAATTCCGATTTTCATCATATCACCTCTTTTTTATTTTTTTCAACACGTCGTTTTGATCATCAAATATGGCTTTTAATGAGCCCTTATGATGAAGCGTATGAATAATATTCGCTAACCTTGGCGCACAATTGACATCTTCGTACCATTCTTCATGTTTAATCGTAGATGGTACATAAGATAAATTCGTAGCATAGAGTTTATCAAACAATCCCTGTTGATAAGCAGATATAAACTTATCCACACCTTCTGTTAATAACGCAAAAGTCGCAACCAGATAAACTTTACCTGCCCCATGTTCTTTTAAATACTTAGCAACTTCTAGCATCGAAGTACCACTAGCAATTAAATCGTCGACCACAACAATATCTTTTCCTTCCACTTCCGTACCTAGATAAACATGTTCAACTATCGGATTTTTACCATCCACAACTTTACTTAAATCCCTTCTTTTATAAAATACACCCACATCGCAACCTAAGATTTCAGCATAATACTTCGCTCTTTCCATAGCGCCCATATCAGGACTAGCAACCAATAAATTATTAATTTCTTCTTTCTCAATTAACTGAGATAATACATCGTGAGCTACATAAAAATTTTCAAAGGGAAGATTAGGAATCGCATTCCCAACATTGGGATCATGGCAATCGAATGTAACAATATGATTAACACCTAAAGCTTCTAATTCTTTAAGCGCTATCGCACAATCTAATGATTCCTTTCCCTTACGACGATGTTGTCTAGATTCATAAAGAAGAGGCATAACCAAAGTAATTTTAGAAGCATATCCACTTATCGCTGAAATTACGCGTTTGACATCCTGAAAATGTTCATCTGGAGACATATGATGACAAAATCCATGCATAGAATAAGTAAGAGAATAATTACCAACATCACACATGATATAAATATCTTGATCTCGAACAGTACCATTAATTCTTATTTTTCCCTCTCCATTATTAAAGCGATCTCTAGTAATCGGAATCACATGAGAATCAGTAGTATGTTCCAATCCCTTAAGGATTTCATCTGTCTTAACCCCAAGTTCTTCAATATTATCCAAAACAATCAATTTTAAATTTGAATTCATAACTCACCTCTTATTAACAATATATTAATAACACGTTGTAAAAAAATAACTCCTTTTTGTTATTAACATTATATTGATAACAATTGCTTTTGTCAAGCCTTAATACTAAAAAAATGAAAATAGTCATAAAATATCCTAAAAGAGGATCCAAATGAATGAACAAAAATTAACCAATCAACAATTATTTATCATAGATGGTCAACTAGTAGGCACTATTTTATACATCATCTCGCTTATTATCTCGATCATTGTTATTGTCAATCAAAGAAAAAGAGCGCTAAATCAAGAAGAATTCTTGACTAATGAAGAATCACAAATCATCACTTTAATCAACAAAATTTTTATCGTTCTACTCATCCTTTGGTTCCTATATTTGAACTATAAGAGCTATCAACTAGCCAAAGATACCAATCAAAGTACTTCTTCCTTAAAATCTCAGATATTTGCTTCTTTCCTATCTCTAACGGTTGCTTTAATCACCCTTTACGTAGTCGCAACAGACTTTAACAACACCAATTTTCAAACCGCCGAAATTGAAAACCCATTTATCTAACTTTAAATATAAAAATAATTATGTTATAGTTAATAGTAAGAAAGTAGATGGTAATATGGAAGAATTAGGAATCATCATTGCACCAAACCGCGAATACATGAAATTTGGAAAATGGATCCCTAGAATTGAACGAAAAGAAGAAGATAATCATGTCTGGCACTCAGATAGTTTCTTAAGTGAAGTATATCCTACTCCTTGGTTTCAACAGCTAAATAATCCCTACAACAATACTTGGGAAATCCACAGACAAATCGATAACTTTGCGAAAAGTGGAACCATAATCATATTAAATAATCAAGAAATATCCAAAGATAAACTAAGAACTGGAGTTGTCTTAGCCGGACCAATAAATATGACATCAGAACAAATTGCCACTTTAGAACAAGAAAAAGAACGCCTCGTTGCCTTTGAAAATAATGATTACTCCTTTATTGATCTATTTAATACCGAGGGAGAATACGATATTGAAAAAAGTTTCTATCACTTAACTGATTTTTATAATTATATCGAAGAGATAAAAAAAGAAAAAGGGACTAGATAAAAATACTCTATCAGAAAATATTACTGATAGTTTTGTATTATGATAATACAATATAAACTCAATTATCTTGATCTAAGGACTTAAATAAATTCCTAAACTAAGTACTATAGCAAACTTCCATATTGTACTTAAACTAAATATCTGTCCATAATTAGAACTTTCAATATTCGTAATAAAGCCTCCACTATAATTACATTCCATAACAAATTTAGCAATAGTAAAATGTTTTAACTTTCCTTTTCAAAATCTGATCAACAAGAATAATATACATAATTTTCCTCGTTTTCATTCATTAATGTGCACCATTTTCCTAAGCAAAAATCTCATTTACTCAGTAAAAAGCTCATTTATTCGGTAAGATTTCGTGCTATAATAATGACAATAGAGAAAAATAAAACTTAAAAAGAAGGTATTGTATGAAAAAGCCAAAAATTCTTATTCTAATCATCACTATCCTATTATTTTTTCTTATTCTAAAAGAATCCTATGCTTACTTTAACGCTACTAATCAATCGCTATCTCAACAAGTTTCAACTGGGCAATTTATCTATGATGTAACGATAGACACCAATCCCAATTATATAGAAAATAATATTGCTTATTTTAGAGTGAAAGTAACCAATACCAAAGATGGAAAAACTAGTCCTGCTCCAATTAAATATCAATTAACTTTTCAAAATGAAAAGGGATCAAATGGAATATTTTACTACATTGATTCGGAAGGAAATACCAGTAGTGAATCAGGAGAATACTTAAATACAATTACCAGTCAAGAATACACTTTTGGTACAACCAAAGAAACAAGAGAGTTTAAAGTATATGTCAAAGTACCAAGTGGACTAAAAGAAAACGTAAATTTTAAAATAGACATAGAAGCTAAGCAAGTATAAGGAGGTAGATCATGAACAAAAAATTAATTATTTTAGGGTTGCTACTAATTATCGGTGGAGTAATACTAACCTTAAATAACAGTTTTTCTTATTTTGGAGCAAGTGACACCTATACTGGATCAATAAGTGTACCAGAAGATAACTACTGTATAAATAATGGATTTACTAAATTGAATGATTGTATATTAGTGATGGAAAATTATGCTGAGACACCTGAAGTAGCTAAGACTTATATTGAGTCTAAAGGAGAAGTAAACACTAGCCAAATAGCGCCAACAATTACTTTCCAAGAAACCACTACTGAAGTATCAAATACTACAAATGGTGTAATATCTACAACCGCCCATTTTACTTTAGGAAAAGGTTATACCTTCAATAAAACAACAGGTATGTTTACACTAACAGATTACAATAATAA
>CALVOU010000032.1 GCA_944350365.1 uncultured Bacilli bacterium | reverse complement strand
AAAATATCTTGCCCTGAATCATAAGTTAATGACAATACCCCTGACTGTACTTTTTGTTCATCTGAAGTTGCCATTGCCGTAAAATAAGCATAGGTTGTTCCCATTAAAATTAATGTTCCTGCTATGATTAGTAAACTTACAATTAACGTTTTTCTATTCACACTAGTTCCTCCTATGGTCTATCATTATCTATATACAGTATACACCACAATTAAAATCATGGAAAGAATTTTTATCTTAAAAAAAGAATACCTTGTGGTACTCTTTATCTTCTTCTCTCACCAGCTGTAGCTAACGCATAATCAAAAGCATCTGATATTGGTAAACCTTTAGAAAAAAAGGTAGTTTTCTTATTCGATCTTGAGAGATTAAAACTTTGTAATCTAGCAAGAACTCTTACCTTATAGAGAGTATAACTTCGATTAGGCGTTAAATTTGCAATATACAGGTGATGGATACTTACATCTTTTTTCATCATTCAACACTACGATTTCGCTTTTGCTTTACGATCTGCTTCTTCTAAACGAACAAGTACTTCTCTTGTTGCTTGAATAGTCTTTTCTCTTACTTCGTTAGCCGCTTTTTCTAATACTGGTGTTCCTTTAGCAATCGCAAGTTGTACTAACTCTTCACACTTTTCTTTTATTGCTGTTGCTTTTTCTTTCGCAATTTTTAAAGCTTTTTCACGATCTAAATCCGCAAGTCCAGCTTTGATCTCTTCGATTTTATTTTCTAATTGTTCTTTTACTTCTTGAACATCGATTTCTTTTACTTTCTTCATAAAATCATCGAATAATCTTTTTAAATCTTGTCTAGTTTCTTTTCCAGACTTAGGAGCAAATAAAATACCAAGTGTAGCACCTACTGCTGCTCCAGCAATAAATTTACCTACTCCACTAGATTTTTTTTCTTTCTTACTCATCTTCCTCAATCTCCTTTTTCTTTCTTTTTTTCTTATTCTTATGGAAAATCTTATAGATAACTCCACTGATATTCGTAACTAGCGTATCACTAATCATCGATAAAGTATCCGTAACTCCATCAATAACATTAAACAACCCATCTAATGACTTAGACTTACGCTCTACATCATCTAAAATACGATTCGTTCTGTCTACTGTATCGATTAGTTTTATCGCTAATACAATTAAAATGATTACCAAAACAATCGCTAGTATATACAAAATTATTGGAAAAACATCCATCATATCAATCATTATCCATTACTCCTTTTCTTCTTCATACATAGAATCGATCAAATCAAATAAATTATCTTCTAATTTAGACTGATCTTCTTCATGTCTTTTCTTCTTAGATACTGTATCTGATACTTCTTCTTTAGTAATTCTACTTCTTCTACCTGTAGCTTTTTCATAGCGACTATCTTTATAATCTACATTATATTCTAACCCTAAATCTTCAAAATATTCCTCTGCATCAGCAATCGTTACTTTTTCTACCGCAGGAGCTTCATCCGATTTCGTCATATCATATAATAAATTCTCTTCAGGTGACATTTCTTCTTCCATACCATCATCATCTGTAGAAACTAAAGAAGATTCGCTTTCTTTTTCTAAATTACTGCTACCAAAAGCTTTATTTCTAACAAAATCCAAATCAATATTCTTTCTAGAGACATAACTACTTGGTTTGTCTTTTTTATCCACCACTTCCTCCTTTTTATAGTTTTTATCCAAAATCCCATATATTGGCGAGATAATTGGTGTTGGTTTAAACCCATTTTTTGCTTCTGGATTCGAATATGGTTTACTTACTGTCTCCGTATAAGAAATCTTTTCATAAATCTCTTCAGGATCTCCACCATATAATTTCTTTTTCACTTCTGGTACCGAATGAGTCTCTTCCGTCTTATCTACAAAATCATCATCCTCAAAGTATTGAATACTAGTATCGGTCTTCAATAACTCTTTATCGGCATAATTATAAACAGAAGTCTCTTCACTAGCGGTAAGCGTAGTGACTGGGTCTTCCTTTTCTACTTTGTCCTCGTGAACAACTTCCTCTTCTTTTTTCTCTTCGACAATTTCTTTTTTATCTTCTTCACGCTTACGTTTATTTTCTATCTTTTTCGCGATCGGTTTTGGTTCTTTTTTAGGTTTTTCGACCTCTTCCACTTCTACATACTCTTCTTCAAAAAAAGTATTTTTTAATTTCTCTAAAAATCCCATAAAGCACCTTCCTATCCTATTGATCTTCTGTTCCCAATTCTAAATCGATATTGTCCTCATCAATAATTTGATCTTCACCGTTATCGTATTGTTCCTCGTAATCCAAAAAATCTCCTTCTTCACGCGTTGGTTTAAAAATATTAAAGTTCTCTTCGTTATAGTCTAATTCATTCTCCCCAATTAAAGTATCTAAAATGGTATCTTTAAAATCAACACTATTTAAAATATAACCCATCTGAGTAACTGTTTTCTTCAAATCCTCTTCATCAACATAAGCTTCTATCTTAGTATAATTATACATAAACTCCACAAAGTAATTTGTAGAAATTTGTGTAATTTCCAAATACCCTTTCTTTCCATAAAGATCGATTGCTTGTGAATAATAACTATCTGAATTAACCTCGTAAGTGAAATCTACCTTATGATAATAAGAATACACATCAACATACAAGTACATCTTACGATGATTATAATACAATTCTGAATTGAGTGAACTACTCCTTTTTAAAAGAACTCCTTTTGGTAGATAATAAGAATATCCTTCTAAGGATACATTCTCTAACTGAAAATTTTCTTGAATTACTGAATGAAGAATTTCATCAAAAGATTGTTCTTCTATCGTTACCATACTACATCCACTAACGAGAAAAGCTAAAGAAAGTATCACTAATATTTTCTTCATATTTCACCTACTCTTACTCTTATTATAACAAATTATTCTATAAAGAAAAATGATTTTACATGATTTTTACTTTATTTGTCACCTTTTTCACAGCTTCTAAGCGATAAATTGGTTGCCCCAATCGAACAAAACGTTCCTCATATTCTGTCATTACTCCAGGAGTAATATCTGAATGATGTAAATCTAAACACACTTGATTAAAAAAATATCCATATTGAGATAGAGAAACTAAAGAATACTCAAATAAATTACGGTTATCGGTTTTTTGAATAATATGTGCATCTTGTTTAAAGAGCTTATCATATTTATGTAAAAAGATGGGACTAGTTAACCTTCTATTTCGTTGACTACGTTTTGGCCAAGGATCAGAAAAGTTTAAATAAAGTGTATCTACTTCTTGATAAAATACTTCATCAATTTCTAAAGCATTCATACGAATAAAACATAGATTAGCTACTTTCTCAGGAACTTTCTGTAATGCCCTTACAATAACACTATCATATTGTTCGATTCCAATAAAATTAATTTCCGGATAAGTAAGTGCCATTTCGATTAGAAATTTCCCTTTCCCACATCCAACTTCTATATGAATAAGATGATCGTTATGAAAATATTCCTGCCACTTACCACAATAATCCTTTGGATTTTCGATAAGATAAGATGAACTCTTCATCAAAGATTCTTTATTTTTTACATTACGAAGTCTCAAAATTCATCACCAATTCCATTATATCGCATATAATAAAATAAATAAAGGAGATGATCTAGTGAACAATAGAGAACCTTATATGAATATGCCTTGGCCAAATCTAGGAGGTGGTGCTTATCCCCCAAATAATCACTTCCCACCAAATTCTAATCAAGAAATCAGAAATCTAGAAAATAGAATTTACCAATTAGAACGAGAAGTTAATCGTTTAAAAACCAAAGTTGCCCGTATTGAAAATAGCCTACCTGTTCCTACTCCTTATAACGAAGAAAACTACACCTCTAACTATAACCCAAATGGCTATAATATGATGTAGTTAAGTCGAACGTCTATCGTTCGTTTTTTTATTACGATAATCTTTCTAATTCAAAAAGCCAAACCATATTCTTAAGAAAAACAGCTGGAAAACTTTTCTAAACTCGAGTTTTTGTTTATAATAAATAAAGAAGGGTAATGATAATATGAACTTTATTGAAAATATAGAAAAAGAAAAGTATGAAAAATTTGTAAAAAGACATCCTAAAAGCCATTTTCTACAGAGTTACGCCTGGGGAGAATTTGCGAAAAAAGAAAAGAATCTAACTCCACACTATGTCGGATTAGAAAATGATAAACACCAATTAGTAGCGGCTACTCTACTTCTAGAAAAACACTTACCACTAGGATACAGTTATCTATACGCACCACGTGGATATGTTATTGATTTTAAAGATTACGAACTTCTAAAAAGTTTTACGGAAGAAATCAAAAAATACGCCAAGAAGAAAAAAGCAATCTTTGTAAAAATAGATCCTGATATTATTTACCATGAAGAAGACTGTAACCAAGAAGTAATTATCGAAAAAGATGATCAAGCTTATCAATCACTAAAAAAATTAGGATATCGCCATTTAGGATTTACTAAGAATTTTGAAACTATGCAACCAAGATATTCCTTTAGGATTGATTTCACTAAGCCCTGGGAAGAAGTAGAAAAAAACTTTTCAAAAACAACCAAACAACGAATCAAAAAAGCGGAAGATTTACTCGTCGATGTTAAAATCGGGACAGACAAAGACATTAATACATTTTATCAATTAATGATTTTAACGGAAACAAGAAAAGATTTCGTTACACATAATGAAAAATATTACCAATCCTTATACAAAATATGGAATCAGGATAACGAATGTAACTTGTTCTTAGGAAGTGTAGACTTAGATAAAATTATAAAAAAACAAACTGAGTTAAAACAAGAAATTACCGAAGAACTAACCAAATTTGACCATGAGAATTTAAGTAAAAGTGAAAAATCAAAGAAAAATGAATTAGAAAAGCGAAAAGATAAATTAGAAACAGATATTCAAAAATATCAACAAGCACAAAAAGAATATGGAACTAACATTACTTTAAGTGCTCATTTCATCATTGAATATGGAGATAAGGCTTGGGTACTATACGCTGGAAATCATAATATTTTAACCGATACTTATACAAACTACAAAACCTATGAACAACACATAAAATATTACTACAATAAAAAAATAAAAACTTACGATCAATTCGGAACAATTGGTGACTTAAGAAAAGAAAACCCTCTTTTAGGACTCCACGAATTTAAAAAGAAATTCGGAGGTAATTACGTTGAGTTTACTGGTGAATTTGATTTAGTACTCAACAAACCAATGTATTTTGTCTTTACGAAATTAGTTCCCCTATACCGAAAATTGATCAAAAATATTGCCAAAAAGAAAAGAGGAAAATAACGTGAAACTAGTAACCTTAAAAAAAGAAGAATTTAAAAAATTTGCTGAAAATCATCCACAAGCAAGCTTTTATCAAACAATCGAATGGGGAGAATTAAAAGAAGAAAACAATTGGCAAATGGTTCTACTTGGTCTTAAAGATAATGAAGAAATCAAAGCTGGATGTCTTCTTCTTTCTAAAGATACGCCGATTAAGAAAAAGATGTTTTACTCACCACGGGGATTTTTAATCGATTACCAAGACAAAGAACTATTAAAAGAATTCACAGAAAAAATAAAAGATTATGTCAAAAAAAGTAAGGGAATATTTATCAAGATTGATCCCTACCTATCTTATCAGCAACGTGATTTAGAAGGAAACATTGTAGAAAATGGAGTGAACCATAAACAAGCATTTCAAAATCTTGTCGATTTAGGTTATCAGCACTTTGGATTCAATATGATGCAGGAAACACTTCAACCTCGTTGGTTATTTACCACAACCACCAAAAACCGTACAATTGAAGACGTCATGAAAGAAATGGATCCCAAAACAAGACAAATCCTAAGAAAAAACGAACGAGATAAAATTAAATGTCGAGAAATCACGGAAAAAGAACTTCCTCTATTTAAAGATATCATGCAACATACTGGAGATAGAAGATCATTTATCGATAGACCTTTAAAGTACTATCAAGAAATGTTCAAGCACCTTGCTCCTAGTGGAATTTTGAAAATTTTAGTTGCTGAACTTCATACCAAAGAACTAATTCAAGAACTAAAACAAGAACTTAGTACCATTGAAAAAGAAAAACAAGAAAAAATAAAACAACATCAAGAACATCCAGAAAAAATGAATGAAAAGAAATATCAAAAGAAGCTCCAAGAATTAGATCAAGAAACCAAACGATTAACAACCAAAAAAGAAAAAATCGAAAAACTTCAAAAAGAAAAAGGAAATATCATTCCATTAGGCGGAATTCTTTTCCTAATCTATGGACATGAAGTCCTATCTTTAGTTGGTGGTTCTTATCAAGAATTTATGGAATTTCAATCCGCTTATACCGTTCATTGGGAAGGAATGAAATATGCGATTGAACATGGTTACGAACGTTATAACTTCTATGGAATAACTGGTATTTTTGATGAACAAAATCCATTATACGGTTTATATTCCTTTAAACGTGACTTTGGCGGACAAGTTGTCGAACTAATAGGAGAATTTGATCTCATTGTCGACAAACCTGGCTACTTACTTTATAAAATGGCTTACAAAGGATATCATAAAGTAAAAAATATCAAAAATCACATTAAAAATTAAAAAGTTCTTACCAGAAACTTATATATGTAATCTAAATGAAAAAGTAGTCAAAATATAAACGCAAAGAAATAGAATACAAGAAATCAACGAAAAATAATTGGTAATAATAAGGTAATTACAAATGTATAAACATTGTATATACTATAAAAATAGGGATGATTGCATGGAAGCAAAAATTCAAAAATGGGGAAATTCTGTTGAAATCAGAATTCCTAGTAGTATTTTAAAATCGTTAAATATAAAAACTAACGATATACTAAATATAGAGCAAGAAGAAGACAAAATAGTTATTCGTATTCCAAAGAAAAAGAAAATATCTTTAGAAGAACGGTTTAATAATTATCATGGTGAGAATTTATCTAAAGACTTTTCTTGGGATGATCCTATGAGAGAAGAAATATGGTAAAAAAATATATTCCAAAACAAGGAGATGTTGTTTTTTTAGAATCCTACGAAGGGGCACGAACAAACAGGAATTAGGCCAGCCACAGCTGTTGTCATAAGCACTAATATTTTTATGCCCCATCACATCGAATAATAAAGATTTTCCAACCCATTATCAATTAGAAGATACGAAGAAAGTACATGGTTCAGTTTTATGTGAACATGTTAGAAGTATAGATTATGAAATTAGAAACTTAAAATTTGTTGAAACATTAAGTAATAATGACTTTGTAAGTATAATTACATTAGTAAATGCTTGTATCGAAGAATAAATGGATTAAAAAGACGTTAGAGAAATCAATACCTAACGTCTTTAATTTTTTTTCATATTAAAATTTTATTACATGGTAGTTCTTTACCGAATAAGCCAAAGCAAGATACCACAACTAAGAGCTAACAATAACGTAATAATCCCCATAAAAATATAGACATTACCAATCCCCTTATTCATCCTATCTAAAAGATTCACTTTAAACATATCGCGCTTAGGATCACTTTTAGAAATCATTACTCCCTTATATGCCTTTAACTCCGAGCGATGTCCTTCTTCCAAAATACCATCCGGAGTAATATTCGTTAATAAAATAATTTTTTTATCAGGATAAACCGTATAATGTAATTTCATTTCTCCATGGACTTTTTTAAACATAGTATCCGTCGGTAAAGAAAGTTCCATCATCAAACTGCCATCTTCATTCGTTTTAATGGGTTTACCCAAGAACTCCCCCTCTTTCAACTTAGGATAATATTCAAAAAGAAGACGCTTATAAGCTAACGTATTATATTTACGAATCGCACGTTCTCGAACTCTAAACTTATTCTCATCTAAATATTCAAAATGATAACTTTCCGTCACAATTAACACCTACTTTCTAAACCAAGATTTTATTCGTTTCAACGCTTTATACACCGAATAAAAACTGCTTACTGGAAGTTCAAACTGACCAATATATTCAATCACGTTTCCATTAAATCCTTTTTTAAACTCATAGATACCATAATATTTATTTTGCGGATTAAAGTCTCCCGTAATACCATAAAAATTACAATACTTAAACCCTTCCTTATAGGCTTCTTGGATATGATGCTCATACATCAAATATTTAGGCGTAAAACTTTTATACTCTTCCAATACCCCACTCGAAAGAGTTAAATATTCATTGCCTGAACGAAGAGATAATAAGCAACCGATATCTTTTCCTTTAGGATAATCTATTTTAAACTGTTCAGCATGTTCTAATTCTGTTTTATATTTACGAACAAGTGCTTCACTCGTTTCCAATTTCTTTAAGAGTTTATCACTTGTTGGATTACTCGCTAACTTAGCTTCTAATTCTTGATGAACTTTAGTTTCTTCATCCAATAATGTTTTAGTATGCTGATAATAAACCTCTGGATCCAAGTAAGCAATATAGATTGTCATCAACTCTTTCATATGGTGATACATCTTTTGATAATACGATAAACTACGAGAAAAAAAGTCTTTACGTTTAGAAGTCAAATCAAAAATCGTCGTCATTGTACTTAAATCATCCGCATTACCTTCACGTACCATCAAGCCCTTTTTCTTACAAGACTCAATATTTTTTCTAGTACTTTTAGAAAACTTACTTTTTTTCGTTTCATAATCTTCATCAAGTGGTAACCGATAAGCCCATCTAGCCTGTAAAGCGTCTAAGTAAAGATTAAACCCATGATGACGATACCCTAACTCTAACAAGTTATCGATTGTAATCTGATCCTTTTCCTCATCAGGAAGAATATCACCATCACTAGAACGAACACGGTAAACGACATTAGGATCAATAGTAAGAATAAAACCACCGCATCGCTTAATATATTGTTTTAATTCCTTAGTAAAAAAACTTAACAATTCTTTATCATGATAATCAACTAATAATCCACGTGGAGCATAAAACATCTTTTTGGAAAAAATCGTTTTATCTTCTAACATCATCGTAGCAGCTAATATTTTTTTCTTATTTTTAATCCCAACATAGTGTACTTTACTACCGTATTCTTCTTTCAGATGAGCAAGTTCTACCGTTTGCATAAAAGATTCCTGTGGATACGGTTTTGAAAACGTTCGAAACTCTTCTCCATCTAAAACAACAAACTCCATAATTATCCTCTCCTCTTGATTTTTAGTTTAGCTAAAATCTTCTCGACATTTCCTCGCCCAAACACATCATAAATCATACCTGTCTTAAACATAAGACCAAAGTAAATAATGGCCCCTAATAAAGCATAGAAAGCAACTAAGAAAATACTAAGAACTCGATTCATGGAATTAAATGGAATAAAGATTTTAACAACTAGTAAAACAATCACCATAACTAAACCAATTAAAATCATATTGAATACTTTTTTTAATGTATCTTCATAATTCACTTTATATTTTTTACCAATATAACGTAAAGAAACAAATGCACAAGTTAAATAACCTAAAATCGTAGAAGTAATCGAACCATAATAAGCAGGTAATCCCATATTATGGAAACCATAAACAAGAGGAATATTTAAACAAGCATTAGTAACCAATCCTAAAACTAATCCAAAGAAAACATGTTTATATTCTTTTAATAATTGTAGAATGGTAACAGAAGCCGTAAATAAAGTAGTAGCAAGAGCAACAAAAACATAGTATTGATAAACACTTGGACCAAATTCACTAGCGCCATAGAAGATATTCCAGACTGGTTCAGCTAGCAAAGAAAGACCTAAAGTCATAGGAATTGTGAAGAAAAGTAGCCATTGGAGGGTTTGATTAATTTTTCGACGAACATCATCCATATCATTCTTTACGAAACTAGCCGTCAAGTTAGGAATTAAACTAACCATTAAGCCAGTAGAGATAGAAACAATAATCATGTTTATCTTTAATCCCCAAGTAGATACAACACTCATAATGGATTCAGCTTGCGCTGTTGTATAGCCAATACCATTAACTAAAACTTTGACCAGCATAAAAACATCGACAGAATTAATCAAAGATTTAAACACATCAATCATGATAAAAGGAAAAGCATAAATCAATATCTTTTGAATGATTTCTTTATTGGTAATCTTTGGTTCATGTACTTTTAGTGTTCGTTGATGAAGTTGTTTTCTATTCTTATGCGCCTTAAGAGCAAGATAAAAATAAGAAGCAAGAGCACCAATCGTTGCCGCAAATACCGCAACTCCAACAGTTGTCTTAAGAGATAAATTAAATACTTTAAGAGTTAAAAAACTACCAACTACGATAACAACTACTCTGACTAACTGTTCTAAAACCTGAGATACCGAAGTTGGCGTAATAAATTTATGTCCCTGTAAATAACCACGATAAATACTCACAAAAGGAACAACCAATACCGCTGTAGAAATTACTCGAATAACAAAAGTAACATCCTCTTTAGTATTCCCACCGGTAATATCTCCAATGATAATATCCGCGATATTTCCGGCAAAAATAAACATAATCAAAAAGCACAAAACACCAAGTAACCCCAGTGTCTTTTTTCCTAATCGAAAAGCTCGCTCTTTAGCATCATAATAACCAAGTACATTATACTCGCTAATTACCTTACTGATGGCAAGAGGAATCCCTGCCTGACTAATTCCCAAGAAGATGGCATAAATGGAATAAGCATAACCATACAAAGCACCACCCTGTTCACCAATGATCGCATAAAAAGGAATTACATAAACAATTCCTAATATCTTACTTAAAACAATTCCAAATGTGGCAATAAAAGCACCTTGCATAAATGTATTTTTCTTCAAATAACATCACATCTTTCTAATTAGCATAAAACATCTATATATTATCATACCACATTTTGCCAAACTTTTGCATCAAAGAAAGATTCCCGGTCATCGGTAATTACAGTTTTGATCAAATAAACGTACTATTTCTAAAGCTTCTCCCGTCATTTTCTTTACTTTGTTTACCTTTAAAAATTTAATTCCTTTTTTCTTACTAATATCTAACTGTAAAGCTAAGGTTTCACTAAGTAACTGAACCAATTTAGAAAAACTTCCTTCTACTCCAGTAATCTGATCAAACCAACCTTGAATATCTTCTACATGTCCATGAAAACGTAAATTTTCTAAAGTCGCAATAAAAGTTTTATTATTCATCAATTCTTGGCACAATAATGACTGTAATAAATAAGCTCCCGATCGATAACGTTTATTCGTAATTGAATTACCAATAGAATATAAAGTATTAGAAATTTCTCGATCATGAATCGTATATTGATTAAAAGAATTGATAATATCGATTAACATCTCTGTTTGTTTGGTATTAATAATCTCTTCAACAATAGAATTATCCTCTTTACTGATTGGCTTTAATGTATTTTTATCGTAAATAACATAAGTAAGTCCAGTTCGAATATACAAACGATCTTCTTTTTCCAAAACTTCGTTATGAATAGAATTAACAGCATGATTAAATTCATGAGTCAAATTATCTAATAACTGCATCAAATCGATATCTTGATAATGTTTAAGAACAATTCCTTTTCTGGTAACATAACCATTCTCGCCTTTTTCTGGAATACTACTATAATAAGCTTGATAAACTTTATCCCCAGAGTCCAAAATTAAAACTGGAATTTCCGTAAAAGCTTTAAACAGATATCGTTCTTGGTCATAACCGTATTTAATAATAAAAGCAGGAACAATTAAATACAATAGATGAGTAATATTACTAGGATAACGGTAAATTGTCGCTATCTCATCAACAGTATTACGGCATCTTTCTAACAAAGTATTTAATGAAGTTTCATCCATGTATATCATCTCCTATTTTATATTGTAAAGGAGAAATGAAATTTATACAATCCTTTCTACTCTTTTCTCTTATCATCTTCTTTTTCTTTTAAACTAGCTGGGATGATAACTCCTTCTCCAAATTTATCGGTAATATGATCAATAACTTCTTGAATTTTATCTACATGTATATCTTTTTCTTGATCGAATAAGGAAACTTGTTTACTATTATCCGTCGTAAAGTCAGCAAGACGAATACCAATCAAACGAAGAGGTTCTCCTCGCCAACCGTTTTTTAATACTTGTAAACTTATTTTATATATTTCTTCGGTAACATTTGTTGGATTCATTAATTTTATTTGATGGGAATAGCTAACAAAATCTGAAGTTTTAAAAATAACCGCAATCGTTTTTGCGTATAACTTTTCACGTCTAGCTTGTTTTCCTACTCGGTCTGCTTGACGAAGTAAAATTTTTCGTAAAATAGGAATACTATCAATATCTTTTTCTAGGGTTTCTGTTACACTGATACTTTTATTTTTACTACTTCTTGCTTCAACTGGACTATAATCAATTCCCCAAGCATACCGATGCATCATCTCTCCTTGACTCTTAAACCGTCTTTTCAATATATTCACATCTACTTTAGCCAAATCACCAATTGTTTTTATGCCCATTTCCATTAACGTCTTACTACTAGATTTACCTACCATAAATAATTCAGATACAGATAGAGGCCACATTTTAGTTTGAACTTCGTGAGAAAATAAGGTATGTACTTTATTCGGTTTTTCAAAATCACTTGCCATCTTTGCACATAGCTTATTATTGGCAATCCCAACATTTACTGTATAGCCAAATTTACGATAGATTTCGTCTTTCATATGATAAGCTAAGCGAATAGGATCAGAATAAAGATAGTTAGTACCTGTCATATCCAAAAAACATTCATCGATCGAATAGCGCTCTACTTTATCGGTAAACTCACAAAAATAACGATATAATTGATCAGACTCTCTTCTAAAAAGAGCGTAATCACCTTTAAAGATTTTTAAGTTGGGGCATTTCCGACGAGCCATAAATAACGGTTCCGCAGTTACTACGCCCATCTTTTTCGCTACTGGACTTTTCGCAGTTACAATACCACGTCGTTTCTCCTCATCCCCGCCAATTACTGAAGGGATTGTCCGAATATCGATAGGATACCCTTTTTTTAACAAATCAACGGCAGTCCAAGAAAGAAAAGCATTATTTACATCAATATGAAAAATTAATCGTTCTTCCATCTAATCACCTGCCTATTCCTCTATATTATAAACCAAGAAAAAAAGAGAAACAATCGAACAGATACGTTTCTCTAATTAAATCTATACCTTAAGTTGAACATAAGATAATTGAATATTCCCCACTGTAACACTTGAACTAGATATACCAGGTGTAGCAGTACTAGCATTTCTATCAGAAGTACTAGTCTGAATTTTCACAATAAAACCATTGGTAACTTGATAATCTAAAGAAGTAAATACAACATCAAAACTTTGTGATTGACTACTACCCCTAACATCTACAGATTTAGTTTGGGAATCTAATTGCTTACCATTTCCATCATGTAAAGTTACAGTAAATGTAGCAACACCATGTCCCGCTGAACGACTACTCAAAGAAATTGGAATTGAAATTTTACTTAAAAGAGCAAGAGTACCATTTAAAGCTCGATTAATTCTCAACACCCCTGTTTGACCGCTACCAGAAGCGCTCCTTGAACAAACACGACAATTATCCGCAACATAACTAGAAATGAAAGGATTACCACTAAAGGTAGTAGATTGATAATATACATTTCCATTAAAGATAGCTTGAATTGTGTTTTCTAACCGTAGTACTATTTTTCCCAGTTCCCGTCACTTTTATACCATTTACCCAAGCTATCTTTCCCATCAAGATTTGACTTGCCGTCGCACCTCCATCTCTATTACTACTAATAGCATACACTTTACTCGTATCTCTTGCTCAATCTCCTTCATTATAACTTTGGGTATGTGTAGTATCTTCATATAAATCATAGTTCACAACAAAGTTTCCACTAAATCCTTTACAATATAAAGGTAATCCACCTTCTGCTTCATGAACAATCTTCCCATTCTTATCTTTACACGTTAAATAAGCTTGATATTCATTTCCTTTACCACTTGTACTATCGATAATAATATTCCCTGTACAATTAATATCCTCTTCTTCAATTAATCCTTCATTTAATAAAGTATCATAGAGAACATTAAAATAAACACTACTAATAATTCAATTAAAGTAAAAGCCATTTTTCTCAATTTCTTATTCATTTTACGGCTCCTTATATTCTTTTATAATATAAGTATACCTCCCCCCCAAAAAAACCATTTTGACAAGTAGGCTAGTAAATATTATCCATTTCAGATTATAAATTTTCAAAATAAAATAAACAAGAAAATTTAAAAATGATTGTCTTTAGTACGAGTAATATAAAAATTATAAAATAATACACAAAAAAGAAACAGTAAAATATAAATTTTTCTTTAAAATAAACCATCATTCAAAAGTAACTGCATCCAAATTAACAAGAGTCTCAGATCCATCATAATTGGCACGTCCTAAATCAAAAGTTATTTTTAAATAATTATAACTACTTACATCATATTCAGTATTAGAAGCAAGAGAAGCATTTGAACCAAAACTAGTAGTTGTAGAAAGAGCATAAAGCACCCTAAAACGACCATTACGAACCGTAGTAGTTTTCATCTTTTTACAATCTGAAATATCAAAAATCAAGGATAACCAAGTCTGTTTAACAAAATTAACATAATCAGTATAAGTAGTAACACTAACGATTCTACTTATTCCACTAGTAGATGATGAATCTACCCCACTTTGATAACCAACATTATATCCATTATTATAAGCAGCACGACTATCTAAAGTTCCGCCACTATAATATCCTGCCGGAACTGTGTAAGTCGTCCCATTACTTGGAGTCCAGTTTAAATTACCACGATTTCCCATACTCCCAGTTACTTTGTTTCCATTTACCCATGCCGTTTGCCCAGTTAAAATTTGAGCAGCTGTTGCAGTCGCCTGTGTTTGACTAGCAAGAGAGGCAGCAGTTACTTTTCCACTCCCATTATGATAACCTTCAGGTATCGTATAACTTCCTCCTGCATTCAATGTCTGACTTACCGCTCCACGGTTCGCCATCGTTCCTGTTATCTGATTTCCATTAACCCAAGCTTTCTTTCCCGCTAAGATATCTTGTGGAATTGCCATATCTTCGCTAACTTCCTCACTCTCTATTCGATTTGTTATTCTAATCTCTCCATTTCCAAGAAGTATATCTTCTACACCATTATTTTGATATCCCCCTTTTACACCAACAAATACTGTAATTTCGCTATCCCCATTATTCTGTAAAATCAATGATATTTGTTTACTCTCCCCTACCGCTAAAGAACCACTTGGTAGATTACTACTATAACTAGCGTAACCGACAATTACATTCGTTAAATCATCACTACTTCGATAATACATTTGATATTTTGTTTCTCTACTATTTAATCCCAGTACTGCAATAGGGACTCTTACTTCCCCTTTAACAGGAACGACCACCTTATATTCCTCATTTAAACCATAAGAAAGAGTTGCAACTGTCATCTCTAAAGAATCCTTTAATTCTAAATTCTGCTGATAATAACCGTACGTATTTTTAATTAAAAATACAATAATCAATAAAAGTATCAAAAGTAAACTAAATATAATCATATACTTCTTATTAAAATTTAACCCTAACTTCTTCATATCTATCCCCTTAATATCTTATTATTATTCGCCGTTCTATTTTTCTTATCCATACTAAGTATACCCCCTCCCCCAACCTTTTGACAAGGGGGGGAGTTTAATTTAAGAGTTAGAAT
>CALVOU010000031.1 GCA_944350365.1 uncultured Bacilli bacterium | reverse complement strand
ATCATAGTATCTTCGATTTTAATGAGATCTATTCAGACTACGGTTTTATCCCTTAAAAACTACAACATAGCGAAAAATTTTATAAAATTAAAAAAGCAAGTAGGGAAGGATAAAATTTTTGTGGATACAGAAGAAGTCATCGCCAAATCGAGCAATATAAAGAGTCATACATTAATGTTCAAGATTTTTTTGATTTGTCTCAAACAGTATTTCCCTTTATTTTTTCTGCTCCTATGGGAATATTTTCTTATCTTTTATCTGTTAATAGTTTGATTCATGGAATTAGTGCTATTCATCGAAATCTTGATTTACCCAAATTGAAAACGCTTAACAGAGTGAAATTGATTCTTAGTGCTTTTTTTCTTAGTTTAAACGTATCATTTGAGATAAAAAATCTTGTTTAAAGCAATATTTTTTAGGTAATCCTTACTTGAATTACCAAAGAATATATGATCGTTATCTTTCTTTAGAGATTGTTAATCTTCTTATGAAGAGTGAAACAACGACGATAAAAATTACAGCTCAATATAATTCTACCGAAAATGAGGTTTATAATTATGTTGAAGAGGGGGCAATCTTTCGAAGATTATCGCGATCATTTAGAACATGAATTGTCATGTGTCGGGAAGTTTTGAGTGTTCTTTTTTTAATGAAGGGATGACTACTTTGCTCACCTTTGAATATATGGATAACTTTTCTTTATTGAGAACGGCTTATTATGATTATGTGTTAATTATGAAGTGTCTTTGTGAAATAGTTGGCTCTGATAAGATGTTAGATGCATATTCTACTTGTCAGATGGATATAGTGAAAACGGAATTATTAAAACTTAATTCTGATGCCAGCTGTTATGAAGAACTTGTCACGGTTATAAATGATTATCATCAAGCTTTAATGAATGAAAATGTTGATTATGTTGCTTCGTCTAAACCAAAGTTTATTCAAGCTCTTCTACCTATTTAGAAAATGTTCTCGAAGAGAATCTTGCTCGTATCGGTGAATATTTTCAACTACTGAATACTTTTGATTATGATGCTGTTCCTATGTTTGTCTATTATAACCATGAGGGTTTGGCTAAGGAAGAATTAAAGTCAAAATAAAGATATCGTTTGGTGATATCTTTCAGAGTGTTGACAAACTACTTATTTTAAAAAACTAATATTTTAGTTGGTTTAAAGTGGTAGAAAAATGTCAAAATATGAGCAATTTTAGATAGAAATTCCCTAAAATTGCTCTTTTTTATACTTTTGTGGGGAATATAAAAGGCTGTATGACAAAGCCGGTTTGAAAAACCGACTTTGTCAACAGCCTGAAAGATATCGTTTGGTGATATCTTTTTTCTTTGGTATCTTTTTAAATGTGTGGTAAACTACTGAGTGAGGTGTAGTAATATGAAATTAGCTGATTCATGGAAAGACTATGAAATTATCGATAGTTCTTTGGGAATGAAGTTAGAAAGATGGGATGATATTTATCTTTTAAGACCTGATCCTCAAGTAATTTGGGATAGAGGAGATTTACTAAAGCGTTATCCTAATATTCATGCTTGTTATTATCGTAGTAATAAGGGTGGAGGACATTGGGAAAATTTAAAAAAGACTAAAGATTCCTGGAATATTCATTATAAAAATTTGACGTTTCATATTAAACAGATGGGGTTTAAACATACGGGGTTATTTCCTGAACAAGCTGTTAATTGGGATTTTATGATGGAAAAAATCAGAAATGCTGGTCGTCCAATTAAAGTACTTAATCTTTTTGCCTATACTGGTGGGGCAAGTGTTGCTTGTCTTTCGGCAGGGGCAAGTGTTGTTCATGTGGATTCTTCTAGAGGCATGATCGAATGGGCAAAAGAGAATGTCAAATTGTCTGGTTTAGAAAATTGTCCGATTCGTTTCATTGTCGATGATGTTGTCAAATTTGTAAAACGGGAGATTAGACGTGGTAATCATTATGATGTGATCATTATGGATCCACCTAGTTATGGTCGAGGCGCAAATGGGGAGGTCTGGGATATTGAGAAGGATTTAGATCTATTAATTTCTCTATGTACAGAATTACTTAGTGAACAGCCATTATTCTTTTTAATCAATTCTTATACTGCAGGTTTTTCTAAGGAAGTACTCGCTAATCTTTATAAGGTGCATTTTAGTAGGTTTTCTGGTAGGATTGAGACGGAAGAAATTGGCTTACCGATAACAGAGGGAAATTTAGTATTACCATGTGGTATTTATGGGAGATATATTTTTGATGAATAAGTTAGATGTTTTATATGAAGATAATCATGTGATCGTTGTAGTTAAGCCATGTAATATTCTTAGCCAAGCGGATATAACTGGAGATTTAGATATGCTTACTTTAATTAAAGGTTATCTAAAAGAAAAATACCAAAAACCTGGTAATGTTTATTTAGGATTAGTTCATCGTTTAGATCGACCAGTTGGGGGGATTATGGTTTTTGCGAAGACGTCAAAGGCAGCTGCTAGATTATCTAAGCAAGTGCAAAAACATGAGCTTGAAAAACAATATTATGCGATTATTTGTGGAAAAATGAATGATAAAAAAGGCGAATTTTGTGATCATCTAAAGAAATTATCTAATGGAAATACGATTGTGGTTTCTTCTGATGATTCTGAAGGAAAGGAAGCAAAATTGTCTTATCAAGTAGTTAAAGAAGAGGGTAATTATTCATTGGTTCGTATTCAATTGTTGACTGGACGTCATCATCAAATACGGGTTCAGTTTGCCTCTCGTGGTTATCCTTTACTCGGCGATCGCCGTTATGGAGGAGAAAATGCACCTCGATTGGCATTATTTAGTTATCATTTAGCTTTTTATCATCCAATTAAAAAGGAGAAGCTGATTTTTGAAAAAGCTCCTAGTGGTGAGGTATGGCAGTTGTTTTTTAGTTAGTAACTAAAAAACAACTTGTTGACATTAGTTTACATTTTTTGTAAATTTTTTCTTTTGTTTGGGTTTTCTGATTTTAAAAGTTTGAAAAATAATTGCATTTATTGTTTTTTTTTGCTATCATGTAAATAGAATAAAATAAGGGAGATGGATTTTTATGAATATTTTAGCGATTGACCTAGGTGCTTGGTTTACAAGTGTATCTGGGATACTTATAACTTGTGGAGTTGTTTTATTAATTATTGCATTGGTATTATTTATAGTAGGTAGTAAAAAGACAAAAAAGAATACTGGGATTGTTTCTACTACAGAAAGTGAATCTACTACTTCAGCAACTAATGTCGAATCTACTTCTACAGAGCAATCTGTTGTAGATGCTAATATGAATACAGTAACCCCTGGAGGTGATGTTGTTACATCTTCAGCGACAGCTGTATCACCTGAACTTGTTATTAATAGTAACGAAGTTTCTGCGGTACCAACTATGGATGTTAATACCGTTGCTCCTGAAACAGTAACTGTCGATCCTAGTGTTACAGCTGAAGTGCCAGTTATGCCTATACCTGAACCTGTCGTATCTACGACAGAAATTAATCCGGTACCTACTATTTCTAACGAAGAATCTTTAGAAATGCCTAATGCAACCAATTTAGATAAAACTATGGTCTCTGTTTATGGTGGGTCTAATCCTGCTGATGCAATTGCTAATGTTACCGTTGATGATCATAAACCTATTTATGGTGGTAATGATCCATTAGAAGCTACTCAAAACTTGCCAAAGATGGATGAACATCATGAACCTTATGGTGGTGCTATGGATGAAGCAAAAATTACAGAAGCAGCTAGTCAGACTGTTTCTCCTGTTCCAGAGGTACAGTCAATTCCTATGCCAGAAGTTCAACCTATCGAACCAATTAATACGGTAAGCGAAGAAGTAAAACCGATTGCTATTGAGACTCCTAGTACAGCTCCTAGTACTGAGCCAACACCAGTTGTTATTCCATCAGCTGCTACTCAGTCAACAACAAATTCAACACAAGTAGAAGAATTATAATATTCTAATAAAGTAGTATGGCAGATATGCATACTACTTTATTTATTAAATATTGCTGTTCAATGTCAAGTAATGTTGGTGGCTTCAAAACAATTAATAGTACTTCTTTCATTAATTTTTGTGTATAGTTTTGTTCTACTCGCGATAAAAATAAGTAGGATAAGAGTAGTCCTGTTGTTAAGCAGTTATATGATAAAGGTGAAGATAAAATAAAAAGATCTAGTTCAATCTCGCTAGGTCTTTTGGTAGTTAATGGTGGATAAATAAATCCTTAAATTATAATGATATAGGTAGGCAAATGGTTATATTTATTTTATTTGATTGGTTCAATTACTTGTTTTCCACCCATGTAAGGTTGTAAGGCTTTTGGTATTTTGATGCTACCATCTTTTTGAACATTATTTTCTAGGAAAGCAATAAGTCCACGTGGTGTTGCTAGAACGGTGTTGTTTAATGTATGAACGAGGTAAGTTCCTTTTTCTCCTTTGGTTCTAATTCCAAGTCGTCTAGCTTGCGCATCTCCTAATGTTGAACAACTTCCTACTTCAAAGTATTTTTGTTGGCGTGGACTCCAAGCTTCAACGTCACATGATTTGACTTTTAAATCGGCTAAGTCACCGCTACAACATTCTAAAGTTCTAACCGGAATATCTAAACTTCTAAAGAATTCAACGGTGTATGACCACATTTTATTGTACCATTCCATACTTTCTTCTGGTTTACATAAAACGACCATTTCTTGTTTTTCAAATTGATGAACACGATAAATTCCTCGTTCTTCGATGCCATGAGCGCCAACTTCTTTTCTAAAACATGGTGAGTAACTAGTTAGGGTGATTGGTAGACTATTTTCTTCGACAATTTGACCTTTAAATTTTCCAATCATAGAATGTTCACTAGTTCCGATTAAGAAAAGATCTTCATTTTCAATTTTATACATCATGGCTTCCATTTCTTCGAAACTCATTACCCCATTAACGACATCTCCTCTGATCATGAATGGAGGAATACAGTAAGTAAATCCTTTATCGATCATGAAATCTCGCGCATAACTAATCATTGCTGAATGAATTCTTGCGGCATCTCCCATTAGATAATAGAAGCCATTACCACTAGTTCTTCCAGCACTTTCTTTGTCTAAGCCATTAATTTTTGCTAGGATATCTGCATGATAAGGAACTTCAAAATCTGGAATGATAGGTTCTCCAAATTTTTCAATCTCTACATTTTCACTGTCATCTTTTCCAATTGGAACACTGTCATCAATCATTTGTGGAATTATCATTAATTTTTCTTTTAATACCGTATTATATTCTGCTTCTTCTTTTTCAAGAGTATTTAACCGTTCGTTAATTTCTACTACTCTTTTCTTTAAGTTTTCTGCTTCATCTTTCTTTTTTTCTCTCATATATGTTCCGATTTGACTAGAAGCATTGTTCTTTTCACTACGTAAGTTATCTCCTTCTAATTTTAATGCGCATACTTTATCATAGAGATCTACTACTTCATCTACTAGTGGTAATTTTTTATCTTGAAATTTCTTTTTGATATTCTCCTTAACTAATTCTTTGTTTTCTTTAATAAATTTAATATCTAACATGTTATCATCCTCTCTTTGACTAATTTCAATTTTTTTAGTGGCTCACTATATTTTTGCGTAAACCATTCTTTTTTTTCTTCTGGTAATTCACTAAGTCTTTCTGGATTATAATTATCCGACATATCTGCCGTTTTTAATTCAATTGCCAAAAGATTGTTACTTTCGATAATAGTATCGATTTCTTGGTAGTAGTAGTTTAGTTTCTCTTCTTTGGATAAAAAGCGAGTAGGTGGTGGTGTTTTAGTCACTAGTTGTAAGGCTTCGATAATCTCTTCAGGTATTCCAATATCTCGTAAATCGTCGAAAGTGACATCTAATTCAGGAAAATCTGGTGTTTTAATATCTTCTACGACATCATGTAGTAGTCCGGCTACTTTTCCTTCTAAAGTAGTCATTTGGTCGGATACCCGATAAAGATGTCCTAAATAAGGTTTCTCTGCTTTATCTTTCTTTTCGGCAAACAATAGGTCAACAAGTAGTCTTGCTTTTAGATATAAATTATCCATGTTTTTAATTTCTTCTAAGTTTTCTATTCCGATATAAAAAGCTAAACGATTCATGTTCTCCTCCAACGAAAAAAAAGAATGGCTACAAGGAGTGCATAACTACACGGTACCATCCTTTCTTTTGCTTACTTGTGATAACGGCTGTTAACCGGGATTGATTAGATCCACGAAGAAAGTAGATTAAATAGGTCTTTTTCTTAGTTTTCACCATCCACTAAGTCTCTAGAAAAAAGATTTCTATTATTGTCTTTCTTTTTGTATTTACATGTTTATTATATCCAAAACGTTTTCTTTTATCAAGTAATTTCTAGTGATTTAACCTTTTTTTGGTTTCTTTGTTTGAAAAATCATATGTATGATGAAATGTAATTTTCCAAGAAAGAAAAAAACTATTAAATTGCTTCAATAATCAATTTAATAGCAGTTCTTTCTTCGCCATCGATTGTAATATCTGTGAAGGCGGGGATACATACTAGGTTTTTACCACTAGGAGCGACGAATCCTCTGGCGATAGCGATAGCTTTAATTGCTTGATTTAGTGCTCCTGCTCCTACAGCTTGTATTTCTACAGTACCTTTCTCCCGGAATACATTGGCTAATGCGCCTGCGACACTATTGGGATTGGATTTAGATGAAACTTTAAGTGTTTCCATATTCATTTTATCATTCCTTTCTACAGTTTATCATATGAGAGAAAAGATTTAGTTATCCCAATTTTTCTTTATTTTCTTGTTAAGTCGTTCTTATACTTTTACATTTTTTGTTATTTTACCCATACTTTTCCCATATTTTGGTAGTAGAATGAATAATGAAAGGAGAGATGGATATCGAAGTAAAAGTTATTGGTTCCAATTGTAGTAATGGAATGAAATTAAAAAAAGAATTAAGAAGAGCAATTGACCATTCTGATTTAGAAATTAATCTAACAGAATTGAACGATCCTAAAGATAAGAAGAAATATCAGATTGAGAATATTCCTGCTTTAGTGATTAACGACGTTTTAGTTAGTCAAGGAAAAGTGCTTTCCGAACGAGAAATTTCTAGAATTTTTGTCAGAAGTTGTTTAGAAGTATAATCGTAGTACCATTAGATGTTTATGATAGATGATAAGGATAGTTGATATAGAGTCAATTATCCTTTTCTTGTTTTTTGATGGTTGATTTGTTATATTATTTATATAGTAGAAGTATTGTTGTTGATGACGGGAGGTATGTATAATGATTACGATTAATGAACAAAGTAGTATCCGATTAGAGCTAGATAAGATTATTTATTTTGATCCATTTCATCTTTCGGATTCTAAACATGATGCGGATGTGATTTTTATTACGCATGCCCATTATGATCATTTCAATATCGAGGATATTCTTAAGGTGAAAAAGAACGAATCTATTATCGTTTGTCCTAAAGATTGTTTAGAAGAGGTAGGTAAAGTCTTTTCTTCTGATCAGATTATTGGAGTTACTCCACAAGATGAAATTACGGTAGCTGGGTATTCGGTATCTGTTGTACCTGCTTATAATATAGATAAGCCTTTTCATCCTGTACTCAATCATTGGGTGGGTTACTTATTTCATGATGGTGATGTTACTTATTATGTAATGGGAGATACGGATAGATTACCTTTTATGGAAATGCTTAAAGTAGATTATTTATTTATCCCAATCGGAGGCAAATTTACCATGAATGTAAGTGAAGCGGTAGATTTGGTTAACCAAATGAAGCCTAAAGTAGTAATTCCCATCCATTATGGGACAATAATCGGTGAGATTGGTTTTGGAGAAGAGTTTCGAAAGAATATTTCTGACGATATAGAATGTCAGTTACTTCTTTTTCAAACACGTAGTTAAAAATGTCGAATTTTGTCAATTGAACCGTAAAGTTTTTTCTGCCTTTGACATTTTGTGTTATAGTAAAATAGGTGAAAATGTATGGCAGATGATTTTAAGGAATTGATCGATGTTTTGGATGAAAATGGACAGCTTGTGGGAAAACAAGAAACCAAAGAAGAATTGTATCGGGATGGAAATTGGCATCGTTCTGTTCATATTTGGATCATGAATGATAAGCAAGAATTACTAGTTCAAAAAAGAAACCCTCATAAGAAGACTTTTCCTAATTTGTGGGCTATTTCTACAGCTGGTCATGTTCTAGCGGGAGAAAATAGCCTTCAAGCTGGTATTAGAGAGTTAAAAGAAGAACTTAATTTAGAAGTTCAAGAACAAGAATTAGAATACTTATTTACGATAAAAAGAAGTCAACAGGAACGTGAATATCAGATTAATGTGTTTGATGATGTCTATCTTCTTCATCGTAATTTAGATATCGATCATACTAAATTACAGGTAGAGGAACTTACTGATATTAAGTTTGTATATTATGAGTATTTAGAATCTATTTTTAAAAGTGGAGATCATGACTATGTTCCGTATACGGAGGAGCATCAGAAATTATTTCACCTTTTAAACAATCGCTATCAATTAGAAATTATCTAGGATAAGAAAAGGCAGTTTTTTCCAAATTGTCTTTTTTTTGTTCGAAAGGCCAAATTGGAGTGTATAATAGGAATATAGTTTTTTAGAAAAGAGGGGATTTCGGTGCTTGATTTAGATTATGTTAAGGAGTCATATATTTTTTTACAGTTAGTTGATGAGTTGTTGGAGGATTTTTCCCGTTACTATTTACGGCATAAGAAGATTATTCATCCTGATTTATCATTTTATCGTAAGATTTCTGTCGATCAATTACTCTTATATATGTCGGTATTATTCAGTAATAATTTTGATTCTATTGAGCCTTATTTGCCGAATGAGTTAAAACAGGATGTCGTTCATTCAATTAAATTAGATCGCCCTGTTGGACATTTTTCTTTTGAAAACGGTTCCCCTTATAATTATGGAAATGGGTTAACTATTTATAAGATTCCAGCTAAGCACCGAAATAATGCTACATTTTTGATTCGTCAGATTCGTAACTATATCGCACATTCTGATTATACTATCCAAAATGGGAAAATTAGTATGAGAGGGGAAGTTGATCTCGACTGTGATATTTTTTGGCTATTTTCGGCCGTAAATATTTTATTTTTTTCCGCTAATTCTTGTCGAAAAAAGGGCTATTCCGATACGTTAAAAGGTTTTATTCGCCTAGATGATCATCCCCAAAATATTGAACAGTTGAAAAAGGCATTAGCGAATGAAAACGGCTGTCGTATTCGTTTGACGTTGAATCGTGAAGCTGAAGAAAATCAAATTTCTATGGGTAATGTGATTGCCTTTTTTCAGGAGTTTGTTCGTCGTTATTCTTCTGAAAATTATTTTCGTCTTCATTCACAAATTCAGTCGGATAGAAGACAGCTATTGGCTGATTATCGCGAATTTCTTTGTCAGAAGTGCCAAGAGTTATATCCTTATTTTACTTATCAGCTAGAGCCACTTGCCTCTGATTTAGTTCAAGAGTTAAATCTTCGGGAACGGGATTACTTTTTTCAGCAGTTATCTTTTCCTGATCAGATCAATGTACTTTCTAATATTGATTCTATTTTAGAACATGACATTAAACGAAATACGATAGCTTTTAAATTTTTATCAGAGATTTTAATTCAGTTAGAAGATTGCCAAAATAAGGTAGAACTAGCTGATCGCATGCTTAAGCTTCATCCTACTTTTCCTCTTTATTTAGGAATATGTCAGCAATTTAATGAAAAAGCAAGAATTAATTTATTATTTAACTACGTTAGGGAGAAAGACTATGATCGATTTAGTCAATGTTTACCTATTTCTCAATTAATGACTAAGAGTCAATTTTTTCAGTATAAACAACAAGTAGGAATTCGGTTAAGCGAAGTGTCTAAGAGAATTTATGATGGAGGGGAGCAAGTGAGAAACAAGTGGGAACCGATTGAAGAGTTGTTGATTCGAGAGTTGAATTATTCCGAACCTAGTCTTACTCAAGCCCATTATTTAGTGCCTAGAAATATTCGTAATGCGATCGTTCATGGGATGATTTTCTATCCTAAAATGACAGATACGGAAAATATTACTTTTCAAGTCTTTGATCATCGGGCAAAATGGTATGAACTTTCTATTTCGACTTTAGAATTGAACCAGATTATGGATCAAACTTTTACTTGCCTATTTCAAGAACAAAATAGAGTAAATTCTGAGTTAACTAATAGGGAGAAAAGTAAATTAAAGGTTCGTACTTATCCAAAGTAATCTGTATTTTCTTGTCGATGAAAATTGAGGCGATGTGTTTACTTGGTGGAAAAAGTTTGTTATACTAAGATATGATAGGGAGCGATGTCCATGAGAACTAAAGCATTTATTTTAGGAATTATTGGTTTTTTCTTTATTTTATCGGGGTGTATTTGGGGTGTTGTTTCATCATTACAGGAAAGTCACGATGAGATGCAACAAAAACAAGATCAAGTGGCGACTAATATTGGTCGTTTTCAAGAAGCAGCTGTTGCTGTTCAAGATAGAAGGATGCAGTATATAGAAAATGTAGTAGAAGATTTATTCCACGAATCAGTGACAGAAGATTATACTCTTTGGATAGAAGAGTTAAATACTTATCAAGGTTTAGTCGATCAAGTAATAGAGACGGCTGAGCCATTAGAAGAATTATGTGTTGGACAAGAGTATCCAGATAATAAAACAGTAACTAGCTGTGATACTTATATTAGTAATTATGAGACGGTAATGAATTATTTTGTAAAAGATGTAGAACAGTTTAATACTTTTATCAATGGATATTTAGAATTATATGGTAATGAAAATTCTCAGGTAACGCTATATGCGATTGATTCTAATCGTTATTCTTATTTGGACATTAATGAAGATGGAATATTTATTGGTAAAGATTGATAAAGAGGTTGTTATATGAAGAAAGTAAAAAAGGAAAAGAAGAAGATTCGAATTAGTTTAAACGTTAAAAGAGCTTTTTTATTGTTGTTTTCTCTTGGAATTATGGGGTTTTCTGTTGGAGCATTCGTTTTATACGGTCCTTGGAATTGGGTAAGAGAACGCTTGATTACGACTGCGATGACGACGATGAGTCATCAGTATTTGGCTACTTGGTTTTTTGATAGTGAATGGATCAGTGAAGTACTTGCTCATAATGTAACGATTGAGCCTGATGAAGATACTAATCCTGATTATATTAATATGGATCAGGAAGTTACGGTATACAAATCAAAATACGATAAGGAAATATTAGACCGTGAAGAGGGGGTACCTTATAAAGTTATTGAAGTAAGTGGTACGGGATATAAGGGCTTTTTGGTTGCGATTTATGATCCATCTAAGGTAAAAATCGGTACAACGACGAAACTAGGAACAACAGGACAGTCTGTTCGTGTCATTGCACGGAATAATAATGCGATTGTAGCGATTAATGCTAGTGGATTCTATGATCCTGATTGGAACAGTAATGGTGCGATTCCTCATGGTACGGTAATCAAGGATGGTAAAATTGTCTATGATTATACCGATGCTAAAGTTGGTGGTGGTTTCGTTGGCTTTAATGAAGATAATGTCCTAATTTTGGCGCGTACTGATAAGTATTCAGCCATTAACAAATATCATTTGCGTGATGCCATTGAATTCGGTCCATTTTTAATTGTGAATGGTAAGCCTTCATTCGTCAAAGGTGATGGTGGTTGGGGAATTGCCCCAAGAACAGCAATTGGTCAACGAGAAGATGGCATTGTGTTATTCTTAGTCATAGATGGTAGAGGATACGGTGGTTCATTAGGTTGTGGTATGGTCGAACTTACGGAAATTATGATGAACTATGGTGCTGTAAATGCCGCAAATATGGATGGTGGTTCTTCTAGTGCTTTAATTATTCGTGATGAGGTTATCAATCATCCAACGGCTGGTGGTGATAATGGATTACGGAATATTCCTACGGCTTGGATTGTGACAGAATAGAGAAGTTTCTTACTAAAAGGAAGTGGCTTTCTCTTTTTTTTTCGCTCTTTGTGTTATATAATGATAAAAAGGATAGTGATAATCAATGGATAAAATTATGGATGGAAATGAAGCATGTAGTACAGTATCGTATTATTTTACCGAAGTTGCTGGTATTTATCCGATTACTCCTGCTTCACCGATGGCAGAATTAGTAGATAATTGGAGTAGCGAGGGAAAAAAGAATTTTTTTGATCACTCTGTTAAAGTGATTGAAATGCAGTCAGAAGCAGGTGCAGCTGGCTTAGTTCATGGTAGTCTACAAGCTGGATGCTTAACGACGACTTATACCGCTAGTCAAGGATTATTGTTGATGATTCCTAACATGTATAAGATAGCTGGGGAATTGTTGCCTGCCGTTATTCATGTTGCTTCTCGGAGTATTGCGACTCATGCCTTATCGATTTTAGGTGATCATCAAGATATTTATGCGGCTAGGATGACTGGTTTTGCGTTCCTTGCTTCTAGTTCGGTTCAACAAGTCATGGATCTAGCGGGAATTGCGCACTTGGCTGCGATAGAAGGAAGGGTTCCTTTTGTTCATTTTTTTGATGGTTTTAGAACGAGTCATGAACTACAAAAAGTTCGCGTTCTTGATATGGATAGGGTAAAAGGCTTACTTGATATGGAGGCGGTTAGTGAGTTTCGAAAGCGAGCTCTTCGCCCTGATGCACCGGTGACTCGTGGAACAGCGCAAAATGATGATATTTATTTTCAGATGACAGAAGTTAGAAACCGTTATTACGAAGATTTACCAGATATTGTCAATCAGTATATGGAAAAAATTAATGAGATAACGGGAGAAAACTATCAGCCTTTTCAATATTTTGGAGCCAAAAAAGCCACGAAAGTTATCGTCGCTATGGGATCAGTTTGTGAGACGATTCGAGAAGTAGTTGAACACTTGAATGCTAAAGGGGATGAACCTGTCGGATTAATAGAAGTACATTTATATCGTCCTTTTTCTAAAAAGTATTTTCTTCAAGTATTACCTAAAACAGTAAGAAATATTGCGGTACTTGATCGGACAAAAGAACCTGGTAGTATCGGGGAACCTCTTTATTTAGATGTGGTTAGTGTACTAGAGGATTATCCAATTTCAGTTACCGTCGTTGGTGGCCGTTATGGTTTATCTAGTAAGAATACGACTCCTGATGATATTAACGCGGTTTATCAGATGCTAGGTAGTAAAAATCAATTTCATGGTTTTACGATTGGGATTGTCGATGACGTTACCCATAAGAGTTTAATGCCAGTAAAAATCGATTTGGATCTTCCACAAGTAGAATTTTTAATCTACGGCTATGGTAGTGATGGTATGGTTAGTGCTGGTAAAGATGTGATGAAAATTACGGGTAATTACAGTAATGCCTATGTCCAAGGGTATTTCCAGTATGATTCTAAAAAGAGTGGTGGTGTGACTAAGTCACATCTACGATTTAGTAAGAAACCAATTCATTCTACTTACTATGTAGAACACCCACATTTAGTTATGTGTACGAAGGAATCTTATTTAGATCATTTTAAAATGCTTGATGGAATTTGTGAACAAGGAATTTTTATATTAAATACCGATAAATCTAAAGAAGAGATTTTAGCTAGACTTTCTAATCATGATAAGAAAATTTTAGTGGAGAGAAATATTCAGTTTTATATTGTCGATGCCTTAAAATTAGCTAAAGAGGTTGGATTAGATCATAAAATTAGCTCTATTATGGAGACTATTCTATTTAAACTTGGTAAGTTAATTGATTTTGATTTTGCGAAGGACCATATTAAGAAGGCAATCGAGAAGAAGTTCTCTAAAAAGGCAGGACATATTGTAGATAAGAATTTACAGGCTATTGATCGTGCGCTAGAAAACTTAATTCTTGTCTCTTTAGATGACGTTGATTATTCTCAAAAGGAAAAAATGGATTCTGATGTTGATGATAATATTTTCGAAGTGATTTCTAGTGGTCGTGGGGACGATTTAAAAGTCAGTGATTTTATCGAATATGAAGATGGTACTTTTGATCCAGGATTATCTCGATTAGAAAAACGTAGTGTTTCAGATATTTCTCCTCATTTTATTCCAGAAAATTGTATTCAGTGTAATATGTGTAGCTTTGTTTGTCCTCATGCGGTTATTCGTCCATTCTTATTGAATGAAGAAGAGGTAAAAAATGCTCCTGAATCATTGAAAGAGGATTTGTTAGAAGTCAATATTAAGGGAGAAAAGTTAAAATATACGATTGGAATATCTTTACCAGACTGTACGGGTTGTAAATTGTGTAGTAATATTTGTCCAGGTAAAAAAGGGGAAAAAGCCTTGGTCATGGATAATATTGAAGAGTTAAAACGTACGAAAAAGGATGCTTATGATTATTTGTTTCAACATGTCAGTGAGAAAAAGGTTATGCCAATTTCTACGGTTAAGGGTAGTCAGTTTGTAAAACCACGTTTTGAATTTAGTGGTGCCTGTGCTGGTTGCGGGGAAACTCCTTATTTAAGATTGTTGACACAATTATTTGGAGAGAGAATGATTATTGCGAATGCAACAGGATGTTCTTCTATTTATAGTGCTTCTCTTCCAACTACTGCTTATTCTGTTCCTTGGGCCAATTCTTTATTTGAAGATAATGCGGAGTTTGGTTTTGGGATGATGATTGCCGATAAGGCACGAAAAGAAAGGATTCGTCAATTAATCGAAGATAATGTTTCTAAACTTGGTGATGATGAAATTGATATCTATATGAATTATTTAGATGATTTTTCGGTAGAGAATGCTAAAGCACTATATGAAGTTATCGATGAGAGTCCAATTACGGAATTAAGAGAATATAAAGATTATATAGAGAAAAAGTCTTTCTGGTGTGTTGGCGGAGACGGTTGGGCATATGATATTGGTTTTAGCGGAATTGATCATGTGTTAGCTAGTCAAGAAGATATTAATATTTTGGTGTTGGATACTGAGGTATATTCGAATACTGGTGGACAGTCTTCTAAGTCTTCAAAAGTAGGAAGTGTTGCGAGATTTACGGCTAAGGGTAAGCAAGTAGCCAAAAAAGATTTAGCTAAGATTGCCCTTACTTATCCACATGTTTATGTTGGTAGTATTTCTTTAGGTGCCAATATGCAACATACGGTGAAAACGTTGATGGAAGCAGAAGCTTATCCAGGTCCATCTATTGTATTTGCTTATTCTCCTTGTATTGCGCAAGGAATCTTAACTGGTATGGAGTCATCCATTGAAGAAGAAAAGAAAGCTGTTCAGTCAGGATATTATCCATTATTCCATTACGATCCAATTACTCGTAAATTTAGTTTAGATGCAAGACCTGATTTTGATCGCTATTATGAATTTATTGCGGGTGAAGATCGGTATCGGATTTTGAAAAAGGTTAATCCAGATAAATATCGGGAATTGTTGGAACAGAATCGTCTTAATGCAATTGAGAGATTCCGTTATTATGAACAGTTAGAAAAACAAAGTGAAGAAGAAGTAAATGAGTAACTTCTTTTTTCTTTTAAAACAGGAGTAGATGGTTGTTAGTTGGGAAGGCATGAGTGATTATCACTCAGGAAAAGATATATAGAAAGGATCAATCAAGTAGATGAAATATTCTATCAGGTTGATATACGAGGAAGAGATAAAATGAAAACAGTATTAACAGTAGATAGTGGTATTTGTCCAATTTTACGCAAGGATACAGTTGTGATTCCGGCACAAGTTATTTCTGACATGATGGATACTTATCGTGATAATGGTAAGGAAATCAGTAACCAAGAAATGTTAGAAAGTGGAAATCGTTATCGTACTTCCGCTCCATTGATGGGGGATTTTGAAGATACTTTTCGTTCTTTGTTGGAATCTGGGGTAGACGTAGTTCATTTGAGTATGAGTAGTGGTATCAGTGAGGGTAGTGTGAATATTAGTCAGTTAGTGGCCAATCTTTGTAATGAAGAATATTCTAATCAGGTCTATGTTGTTGACAGTCTAACAGGGGCAACTGGTGGTACTTTGTTGTACGAATTAATTTATCGAAAGCTTTTAACTAGTAATTTGAGCGGAAAGGAACTATGTTCTGCTTTAGAAAGCTTAAAGAAAAGGATTCAAACTTCGTTTTATGTTCCTGATGCTAGTGGTTATGTGCAAAGTGGTCGCGATCGTTCTTCTTCTCATTTGGTTGATCATGCACTTTCTTGGAGTACTCGCTTAGCCAATTTGACTTCTCTTAAATTTAGGGTAGATTTTCATGAAAATGGCGATTTATATTTGAAAAAAATTTTTCGTAGTTCTAGTAGAAATGGTATGCTTCAAATGGTAAAAGATATCGTAAATGATCGGACTATGGATAGTTATGATTCTCAGCTAGCTGTCATTGGTAATTTATATCAAAAAGATGTAGATATGGAAGAAATCAAAACTTATTTAACTCAATATTTTGATCAAGTATTAGAACAGGAAATTGGCGCAGTTGTTGCGGCATATGGATGTCCAGATTTATGTGGACTAGCTCTTGTGAAAAAAATAAATTAAATCATTAGAAAATGACCATAATTAGGATGTTAATTGTGGTCATGTTTTTTGACAAAAAAATAGAGACCGTACCCCCTGGGACGGTCTCCTAAAAAGAATAAAAAGGGGTTGGCTAGTGTGATACTAGCGACCAATTCGCCAATTTCGAATTGGTGAGTCTTATACTAATCGAAATGATTTCATTTGTCAATAGTTTTTTTAAGATTTTTAATATTATTTTTTTATATACTAGGAGTTTGCTTGGTATAGAAAAATAAAAAAATAGAAAATTTTGTAATTTACTTGATTTACATACATTTGTTTGGTATAGTCTTGTTAACTATTAACACCAAAGGGGGAATGACATCATGAATATGTATAAAAGTTA
>CALVOU010000030.1 GCA_944350365.1 uncultured Bacilli bacterium | reverse complement strand
GGTCCAATAGGGATGACAGGTCCGACTGGTTCAACGGGTCCAATAGGGATGACAGGTCCGACTGGATCAACGGGTCCGATAGGAATGACAGGCCCAACGGGGCCCACAGGAATGACTGGCCCAACTGGACCGGCAGGACCCACCGGTCCAATGGGTCCAACAGGAACGACAGGTTCAACCGGTCCAATAGGTCCGACTGGATTAAGAGGTCCAACAGGAGCAACGGGACCAACAGGCCCTACCGGATTAATAGGTCCGACGGGACCAACAGGAGTGGCAGGGTCAACAGGACCTACCGGACCAACGGGTCCAGGAATAAATAATAATTATGCTTTGTTTCAAAATCAAAGCACAGATATTACTTCTGGGACACTAATTCCGCTTTCTACGCAATTTAGTGGAGGAAGTCCAACTATCACGGTAAGTGGTTCAATAATTACTTTACCTAGTCCAGGTACATATTACGTTTCCTTTAGCTTAACGGGAAGGCTGGGAACTACCCAAAATGGAACCATAATTCCTATTATTGGTGGTGCAATCCAAGATCGTTATACCACCATCAATAATACGAATAGTACCAATCCTGATATCACAATAGAAGATGGGGTTCTAGTTCAAGCGCTTAGTACTACTACTATCCAATTCTTTTATAGTGGAAGCGCCAATATGTCTAGAGCGAACTTCTTTGCTTCTGTATTTAAAGTATCAAATGAATAAAAAGTTATATTATGCTTAGTCTGAGACTACTGAAAAGTAGTCTTTTCCTAGTAAAAAATAGTGTCGTAAGCATATTTAAATTATGTATCTATTTCCTGTAAAATAATGTTATACTGTAACTGAAGAAATTAAATAAAGGATGGAGTAATATGAAGTTTAAACGATTATCTTGGAGAGTATGTTTTACCTTGATTGGTAATTTAATTTTAGTCTTTTGCCTAATTACTATATTTGTCTCACAAACTAAGATGCAACCGCCTTCGATAATTGATCAAGGGGATTTTATTCAATACATGGAAGATAAAGGTTGTTCACTAGTCGATGTTCAAGAAAAAGAAAATTATTCTGGTGTAGAAACTTATCTGGTTACTTCCAAGGATTCTTGTCCTTATTTGGTTAGTTATGCGGTTTTCAATGATCAAGATTGGCAAAATAATTTTTTTGTACCACTAAGAAACGAAATTTTGAATGAAGATGGTCATCCTATCGCGAGAAGAAGTATTGAATTTCCTCCTAATTATCTTGAATATTCAGCTAGTAGTAACGATTACAAAATAGTTACCTTAAATCAGAATTCTGTGTTGTATGCATCGGCAGATAGTGCGTATAAAGCAGATATCATAACACTTTTTAAAACATTTAATTACTATTATTCAAATACTATTTTCTATATATTAGGGTGTTTCCTTCTCGTTATTTCTATTCTTTTCCTTGTAAGCTTCTGGAAAATAGAAAAGAAAATTAGAAATAAAGGCTGGGTTATCCTAATTCCATTTTATAACATTGGATGTTTAGCTAAAGATATATTTGGATCGGTTTGGTATGCACTTTTGCTATTGGTTCCTATTGTAAATTTCATTTTTCTTTTTGTTTTCCTCTATGAAACGGGAAAAGTATTTAAGAAAAGCAATCGCTATTGTATTGGACTTATGTTTTTACCGACAATTTTCTTACCAATGCTTGCTTTTGATAATTCCCAATACAATGTAGATAGCGTAAAAAAATAAAGAGGCAATCATAATTAATGATACTTAGTTTTGAAAAAATTAAAGTACCGTATGTTTTAAATAATATAAAAAAATTTGAGAGGTAATAATGAAAAGAATTTTATATACAGTTTTATTAATAAGTATACTTTTTGCTGGGGATTTAGAAGTAAATGCAAGTAGCGGACAGTTAAGAAAAGCATCAATAAAAACTTGTAATGGCATTATCTATGGACAACATAGTAGTGATAATCATTGGCATGTAGCTGAAGAAGCTGATGGAAGATATTATGCGACAGGAGATCCTATTTATAGTGATCCATGCGGTTCTAGTACTAGTTCTCCGAGCGGTAATAATGATTCTGTAAACAATAGTACTAGTTCTTCGAATAATAGCAACAATTCAGTAACCAATAATAATCCATCAAGTGATGAATCAACTAACAATTCTAATTCGTTTAGTAATAATTCATCGACTAATGCTAATTATGGTGAAAGCAATTCAAATAATCATTTTGGTAGCAGTTCAGAAAATAATAATTTATCTGAAAGTAATTCCAATATAGAAGAAGAAATAAAAAGCAATGATAATACTTTAAAAATGATTATGATTGATGGGAAAGAAATAGCAGTTAAAGATACTATGGATTATTCTACAAGCAAAGACAAAATTACAATTGAAGTAACACCAAATGATGAAAAGGCAAGATATGAAATAAAAAATAATTCTAATTTGAAAATAGGTAGCAATGAAATAACGATTGAAGTAACTGCAGAAGATAGTACATTAAAAACATATAAAATAAATGTTAATAGGGAAGAAATTTTAAGTTCTGTTACTGGTATTAAAGTAAAGATTAATGATGAAGAAGTTAATTTTAATAAAAATCAGGCGACTGTTTATGTTAGCTCTGGTGAGTCAACTCTAAAAATTGATTATACTCCAGAAGATAAAAATGCCAAAGTAGAAATGAATGAAATTGAAAAATTAAAAACTGGTAATAATGAATTAAAAATTAAGGTTACAGCAGAAGATGGTACGGTAGAAGAATTTAAAATAGTGATTTATAAATATAGTAAGCTTGAGGAAATAACTTTAACAATCTTAGCATTAGCCATAATAGGTGGTGTAGGATATGGAACTTATCGTGTGATAAAAAAAGTTGTTTCAAAAATTAAAGATAAAGATAGCAAAACTAAATAATTGATCTCTGAACAAATATAGTCAAATTGGCCTGTTTGATCTAATATTTATATAAAAATATTTATTGATATTTTGAAAGAACAATATAATAAAGTGACAATTTTTCTAAAGCATTATAGAATAAGTGACATGCAAAAAAAGAAAGAAGTGTCACGATGGGAAAAGATGTAGAGAAGAAAGAACAAGATCAAATAGAAGAGTTTATTTCCAAAATAAATCAGTGCTCGGATCAGGAAATTATAGAACACGCGGAAACAATCACGAAATATTTACGAAAAAAACATGCCTATGAATTAGATAGAAAAGTAAAAATATTTAGTGCTTTAACTATTAAAGATTTAAATTTAAAGGCTCGTTGGATAAAAGAATCTTTTCTAGAAATAACGGAAAGTACATCAGCTTATGATTGACCATCCATAATTACCATATTAAAAGCATCTTCTGATAAAATACAAGAATTTTTATAGATAGTCTTCTGTCAACCCATGCATTTGAAATAGAACAAGAATGTCTACCAATCTCTAACTTTCCTCATTATGGAGTGGAATTAGAATACTGTTCCTTACCATTTCAAACGATAAAAACATTAGCGATTACCAATCAATTACTAGCAAAAATCATGCATGGTTTGAAAATACCTGATGATTTCGTTAACCAAATTACTAATCATCTAATCTTCGAGAAAAAGAACGCTTTTACCAAGTGGGTACTATCTAAAGAATGTGGTAATGATTGGACTCCAGAAATATCTTCTCCCATTATGACAAATACGTTAAATGATTTAAATCAACTAAAGGCAATTTGCTTGTTGGTTAAAGAATTAGGCGCCATGACGAACGAAACTACAGGGTTACATATTAATATTGATGCCAATTATTTTGAAGGAAATGTTGAGACTTTACAGAATTTATTAATCATCTGGGGTGAATGTGAAGACTTATTCTATAAGATGGCAAGTGAAGAGGGGAAAAGAATCAGGAAAGTTGCTCAGCATTCTTGTTGTCCAATTAAAGATAATATTCAAATGGTTCTAGAAGAAAACTAAAGTTTAAACTAGAAACGAAAGAAGATTATTTCTATTTTCTCTATTCTATCCAAGTACGTAATCGACTAAAAACAGTATTGCATTTTGAAGGGATAGATTTAAATAACTATAACTTAGATGTAGATAGTATTACTGAAGAGAAAAAATATAAGGTTTTTAAAAAGTTCTTTAGGAATAAAGACATCAATGATACTGCTATTCGCTATACAAGCCTTAATTTTAGTCATATGAAATGGTACAAAAAAGATAAAGGAAGAATTGAATTTCGGATATTTGATAGTAGTTTATCTTATCCAGTAATTATTGAAGATTTATTATTGATTGCGAAACTTTGTGAAGTTAGTTTGAACCTTACAAAATCCAATCAAAAACAAAGACAATTTTCCTTGCTCCAAGATCATGAGGTGAGGGAAGAGGAGAAACTCGATCGATTACTAGATTTGTTGTTTGATGAATGCAAAAATAAAAGAAAAGAGATAGATTGCTTATCGTAAAAATCTATTTCTTTTTGCTTAATGATTTATATAAAGGACTACCTAATTGATCTTTATCCATATTCTGCATGTGCCCTTGATAATGGATAGTATCTTCTCCTTCAGGAGTCAAGTAATAAATTTGACAACATTTGATATCTTTTACTAGTAAAATTGGTTTTACTGCTCGAATTCCCATATGCCAATATCCTTGATAACCAATCGAGCCCATTCCTGCTGAACAATGTACATGAAGTCCATTTCTACCTAATGAACTTCTACCGCTCATCATCGGAATCAAGTGATTGGTCGCTGTCCATTCATTCGTTCTACCTAAGTAGATTTCATCCGGATAGAGCCATATGCCTTCATCCCCAATTGGAATCTTTTCTATTTTGTTTTCTTTTTTCATATCTAAGACAGGATCAGTATAAATCCCAACCGTGTCATGTAAAGTTAAGTTAACGGAATTGGGATTAATTAAAATTTTATCCTGAGGATTAATCAAAATATCTGGATTTTCTCCTTGCATTCTTTTTTTGATTTCCTCTCCACTTAACATTCCCGATGAATATATTCCACAAGACTTTTCTTCATCAATTCTTCTTATTTCCCTAGTTCTTTCTAAACTAGGGAAAAACGCTAAATTCGCAATTTTGATATCTGGATAAATAATCGTCGGCTTGGTCGCAATAATACTTAAAAATAAGTGTCCGTCAAAATTATCCGTTTTATAGCCATTTGTCAGTTCGATACTAACTCCTAAAAGAGAAAGTGTCGCTTTTCCGTTCATCACAGGAACAAAGCCATGAGTTGTTACTTTTTCTATTGTTTTTGCCAAGTATACCTTATGTGGTTGTAGGAGTAATCCTTCTTCTGGTATAACCACTTTTCTTAGATTGATTGGTTGATCATTTAATACTTCTTGTAAATAATTACGACTATTTTTGGTATCAATAATATCATAATCAAATACATATAGGGTATTTCCTAATCTCAAATCACAACTATTTGGCTTGTTTAAGGCATCTTCTTGTAAATCATCAATCACAATATTGCCTAATTCCATCTGTCTTTTTATCTCTTTACTTGTTAACATCTGTTTTCACCAATACTTTCTGTTTTTGTTCATATTCTGTATAGAGTCTAGAAGCCGTTGGCTCTACTTGTCCAAAATATTTCCCTCTATATTCGTTCTTTCCATCCCCAATTAATGGATAATAGTAAACACGCCCAATCGGCATATTTTTATACACCCTAGTTGGATTATTACAAACGATCTCCAACGTCCAAGTACCTTCAAAGCCGTTATCGCCAAACCCAGCTGTGACATGGATTTCCATTCCCACTGCGGCTAATTCTTCTGTTCCCGCTAAAAGAGGAACAAACCCATACGTTTTGGTAAATTCTAAAGTTCTACCAATATAAAGTTCATTTGGCTTTAAAATTAACCCTTCATCGGGAATCATAATCTCTTTCGTTGGCGTAGAATCCGTAATACTTAAAAAAGGCGCATCATAGACCTTGACAGAGTCCCCAAGTGTTACCTCGATAAAGTTTTCTTCTAAATGTTGGCTACTATTATCTACATATATACTTTTTCTCGTTAGTTCTTCTTTAATTGCATCTCTACTTAACATATAGACCTCCCTCAAGAATTTTAACAAAAATCATATCAAATAACAATCTAAATTAAAGATTTTCTAGTAGTTATTCCATCTTTCTGTAAAAAAGTTTTTTCAAAAAGCAATGGATTTTTACCAAATATCGAATCGTTAAAAATAGAAAAAGAAGTAGAAAAAATTGGTTTCGATAAACATCAATGCACTTTCTCGCGACTAGATAAAAAAGTGTTCTCGATGTTTATTGCGAGTTTTACTAGCGATACTCATCTACAAACACTTTTAAGAGAATATGATGATATAAAAAAAGAAGATCTATTTTCTTTTATAGGAATCAAGGAAGAAGAAATTAAACCGATTGATGGCTCTTATTCTGAATATTATAATACAAAGTTTAAGTTAGATTTATTCAATATCGCAGAAGGAGAGTTAGAAGATTGTTCTGTTTTGGAAATCACTCCAGAATTTGTTTACTATTTATTAAGAAAAAGTGTAGCCGGTTCAGACGTCGTTACCTTTTTCTTCGAGTCGTTGAAAGAACAATTGAATTATTCGGGATTTATTCCTCATAGTCATCCTAGTTTTAAAGCAGTCAGTAATTACTTAGTATTTAATCATCAAATACAGTTTAAAAAGTCTACAATCAAGAATGATTTCTCATTCTGGGATGAAGAAGATGAAGTGAGTCTAGAAGTAAAAAGGAAAAATTTATTTACGAAAAAGCACACAGAACTATGGTCTCTTTTAGAAGAAATAAAGAAAAAATTTATTGGTCAACAAAGACTAGTGGAAGAACTATTTTATACGATGATTTATAATCAAGATTTAGCTTCTAATAAAAGAGTAACGGATGGAGAACGGACAATTATATTTTTAGATGGTCCAACTGGAACGGGAAAAACCGCAATTACCCGAGAGATTTGTCGGAAATTAGACATTCCGGTAGCTTCCGCTTCGTCTGTCAATTATTCTTCAACTGGGTATGAAGGAGCAAATATTACCGATTTATTAAGTCAATTGTATCAAGCATCAGGAAACAATTTACAACTAGCAGAACGAGGAGTAATCATCTTAGACGAATTTGATAAATTATCAGACCCTGCGAACGAGGGAATTAAAATGAAAAAAGCGGTTCAACAACAACTTCTTGATTTTCTTGGTGGAGGAGTATATCCCGTAAATATTGGAAATAAATTTCTAAAAACAGAACAAGTAGAATTTGATACGTCAAAGTTAACCTTTATTCTTCTAGGTGCTTTATCAGAACTAAGAGATAAAAAAATAGTAGATAGTGATATCTATTCTATTATGCCAGAAGACTTAATTACTCATGGCTTAGAACGTGAACTAGTAGGAAGAATCAATACTTATTTACACACTAATGAATATACCAAAGAAGACTTACTTAGAATTTTAAAAGAATCTTCGATTAGTCCGATGCTTAGCCTAAAAAAGGGAATATCTTTATATGGAAAAGAATTGATTATTGACGAAGATATCTATGAAGATATTGTAAATGCTGCTTATCAATTACATAGTGGCGCAAGAGGACTACAAACAATTATCAATAATATTCGAACTTCGTTTCTTAAAGAAATACTAAGAGGAGAAGAACAAACCATCTACTTAGGAAAAGAAAGAGTAAAAGAGGATATTGATAAAATATTTGTGAGAAGGATAAATCGTTAATATGAATTATCAATATAATGGCCATTTATCAGAAGAAGAAAGAATAGAAGTAGTCGCCACTGAGATTGTGAAGCAATATCCAGAGATAAACGCTAGAGAAGCCAAAAAAATTGCGACGTTAGAAGGGAGTATTTCTACACCTTGTAATTTTGATATGATCTTTAGTAGGCTATATCACATTATGTTAATCATGAATCAAGAAAAGGAAATAGTAAGAAAAGTATACCGAGATTTACTTAGTTGTTTAAAGGAAAGTCCAGTAACAGATAAATTCTATTTCTATCAACAAGTAGTCATTGAAATATATCGGTTTTTAACAGGTGAAAGAGAGTTCCCTTTGTTAGAAGAATGTTAAACCTCAAGTCTTTACTGGGGTTTTCTTGTGTTAAAAAAATGGTAATTATCTATGAGTATTCAAAAAAAATGAGTTTGAAGATGTGCTTTCTTTTTTTCTTTGGTATAATACTAGTAAAGAAGGAGGATTTATGAAAAAATGGAAAGTATATAGTATTATTATCACAGTATTACTTGTCTTAGTGATTATTGGAGTATTGATCTATGCCTTTGTTTTTCGGGAGACAGTTACTGAGACAGAAGCCAAGAATATTGCTATGGAGTATGCCAATGTAGTAGAGGATAATATTACAGTTTTATCGATTAAGAAAGATCATGAGGATAGAAAATATGAAATCAAATTCTATGATGATTTATATGAATATGAAATGGAGATAAATTATCATACAGGAGAAGTAGTTAACTTTGAAAAAGATATTAGAGATAATGTGAATATTCAGGATAATCAGACTGTTTCTATGACCGAAGAGGAAGCAAAAACGATTGCCTTACAAAGAGTAGGAAAATCAAGTGATGAAGTTACTTTTACTAGAGTAAGAATGGATAGAGAAAATGGAATAACCGTCTATGAGGTTGACTTTTATGATACCGAAAAGGAATATGAAATCAGTATCGATATTGATACAAAAGAAATCATTAACTATCAAGAAGACTATTTCCATACACATCATAACAATTCAAATACGACGACTACGAACGATTATATTGGGGTAGAAAGAGCAAAGGAAATTGTTTTAAACCATGCCGGTTTAAATAGTAATGACGTAACATTCCATAAAGTTGAATTGGATGTAGATTATTCCATCGCAACTTATGAAATAGAGTTCTATTACCAGTATTTTGAATATGAATATGAATTAAATGCGACAACGGGAGAAATTTTAAAATATCAAAGAGATAGGTAAATGAGTATTCCATGTTTATAAAATAAGCAAGAAAACAAAAGAAGGGGAAAACAATGAAAAAATTAGATGAATATCAAGAATAGGAAATAAAAGTTTTAGAAGTAGATGTCGCTAGTTTAACGAAAAAAACTAGAAGAAATTGGAGCCAAAAAAGTATACGAAGATACTAGAAAAATTATAGCGTTAGATACAAAAGATAGACAATTTTTAACCAAGAAAGATAAATTGTCAGAGTAACTGATGAAGGAAGCATCAAAGTAACTATGCATATCCACCAGAGTGATCCAACTAAGAAAAGAGAAATCAAATTTAAGGCAAGTTGCTTAAAGGAAACCCTAGATTTTTTTCATGAAATGGGCTTAGATCCAATTAGTCGAGTAAAAGCACCTAGAATTTCTTATGAATTAGGAAAAATAGATTTCGATATCGACAGTTTTCCATTCATTCCACCATTCTTAGAAATTGATATTGAACACATCAGAGAAGAAGGATATACTGTAGAAAGTTTATTGAAAAAATTAGGATTAGAAAATAATCCAGTAGTAGAAATGGGAACCGAAGATATTCATAAACTTTATCATGTGGATTACTTTGATGCCTATCAAGTTGTGGAAGAAGAAAAAGAAAATAAAGAAGTGATGAAAAAATAATATCGTCTTATTAACTTAATTATATGAAGGAATGAATAAATGAATATTGAAGTAGGAAAAATCTATGAGCATTATAAAGGAAAATTGGTAAAAATCGTTGTAAAGGTTTAGATGCAGAAACCAAAGAAGAAATGATCGCAATAGAAGAATTAGAGGAATCACAAGGATATCCAAAAAGGCAAATTTGGTTCCGTGTACAAAAGATTTTTTTGATGAAGTAAATGCAAATGGGCAAAAATATAGATTTGAATTAATTGATGAGAATAATGTCAGAGAATTATAATTCTTTCTTAGCTAAATCACGTATTACTATAAATATAGGAAAGAATAGGTAGAATAGAAAGAAAAAGGGAAATAGTAATTTGTATAGGAGGTATTGTATGTTAATTACAGGAATTTTAATTACAATATTTGCAATTTTTATGATTTTAGTTCCTCAATTTTTTATGAGACTTAAAAGTCCTAGAATACCTGATAAATTATTAAAAAAACCTAAAATGAAAATTGTTCTTAGAGTATGGGGTAGCATTTTTGTAATAGTAGGAATTTTATTAATTGTTTTCTCAATTATTTAATAGCAAATTACAATTTATGGACGTGATATTATGAAAAAAGAAAAATTACGGGAAATGATATAGGGCTTATTGGCTCTATATTGGGGATAATAGCAAGTATTATATTGATAATACTGAATTTAATAGATAATGATTATCTAATAATAGCTATTGTTTTATTGTGTAGTTGTTCTATTACTTTAATAGCGAATATTAGTCAAAGAAATAATAGAGAAAAATAACAATTACCATTTACAGAACAATCGAGTATTATCGAAGATTTACTTTCTCCATGGTATTCTGCGCTTTTCACAAAGCAAAACTCTCTTCATTTTTACCAAAGAGAGAAAGTAATTCTTTTCAAAATTAATATTTTGTGTATATTATTAAGTGTGTTGAGATTATTTTAACTCTTTGGTCGGACTTATAATAACTCAACACTTTTTGCTTTATAAGAATATTCATTTAAAATTCAAGACTTTTCGTTAGAAATTTGGTACAATTTTAATATAGTTGGAGTGATGAAAATTCATTTCGTTGGAGGTATTATGAAAAAGGAAATCGTTACGGTTTTAATAACAGGAATGACTATCCTAGGGATAACAGGTTGCGGTTCAAAAAAAGATTTTCAGATTGAATATCAAAACCAAAATGAATGTAATAAACCGGAATTACTGATGTCAAAAGAAGAAAGAAACATTTATACTTACTGTCTTGAAAATACGACCATTAAAATAAACGATGAGAATATTGAATTAAAAAATTATATAGAAGATAATAACGATGCCATTAACCAAATAATAAGTACCTTAAAACTGGAAGATACTTTAATGGATGGTGGTACTCAAATTTATAAGGGAGATATTACTTTAATCCAATGTAATACACTAGATGGTAATCAAGATGTTTATATTGGAAATAAGGATATGGAGTTTAAACAAAATTTTTGTAAAGATAATAACTATACTTTTATAAGAACTTATACAATAAACGAAGTATCCAAATATACTGAACAACAATATACTGAAGAGGGGAGTCCAGTTACTTATGGAAATTCCTTTAAAGTAACACTAAGTGAATTTCAAGGAGAAACAAAAACAGTAATTATCAATAACTTATGGGATATCACCTTAGAGAAAGACAAAACTTATGAATTTGAATTTATGCTTAATGAAGATGCGATAGAAATAGAAGAGAAAATCGAATATATTTTTAAAAATTCGACGATTGTAGGAGTTAAAGAAACGACTAAAACAGGTTTAGAACAACTTCAAGAACCAATAAACAAAGAATAATAGAAAAAAATAGAAAGAATGAAAAATAAAGATAAATAAAAAAACATCGTTATTTAATAAGGAGTAGAATTTATGGAATCATTTCATCAATCTGATAAAAATAAAGAGAAAAAATTAGATGTTCAAAAGGCCTTTGAATTAAATTTAAAGTATATATCTAGTCAAGAAATGAATGTCGAAGATATTAAAAATCAATTTGTAAAATCAAATACTAGATCTTATCTAACGATAGGGGAGATTGATTGCCCAAGTGGGAAAATTATTGTTTCTGATCCACTTGCCTATTTAGCCAGTGGAAAGTTTTCTCCAGTACTAGAAACTGAGATTCCTGTCGGCAAATATCCAGTTGAGATTTCTATATGCCGAAGTCCTGAAATAGGAATCAGAATGTGTACAGCAAGATTAAAAATCAAAAATACTCTAGCTATTAAATACGTTATCGCTAACCCTACTGAAGAAACTGCTACTTTTATTGCTAAAGATGGCGTTCTAAGTGGGTTCCCAGTAGATGCAGGGATGATTTCTTTTTGTGATGAACAAGTAGGAAAAGAATATCAAATATTTTTAGATGCCTGGTATCAAGATAACCCTGATGGTAACCACTACGATGATTATTTTGCTACATTCTTTAAGGAGAGTGCACTCAAGTTACCCCAATACCAAAGAGAAGAGGGAGATTTTATCGAGTGGAAAAACCCTAGTACTAAACATAAATTGGTGATGATCGCTAGTGGTTTTGGTGATGGTTTTTATCAGGCTTATTGGGGATATGATGAAAAAAATGAAATTTGTGAATTGATTGTACCTTTAGTAAATCCTAATTTGTTCGGTGTTTAAGCAATGAAGATAATCAATAATAGGAGTATGCTAGATAAATTTGTATGAGATCTTGAAACAATTAAATATTCAATATAAAGAAATAGAACATGAAGCAGTCTATACGGTCGAATAAGCTTAATTTATAAAAAATCATATTGAGGGGACTCTTTGAAAAGTTAAAAGAAGAAGAGGTAGAAGAAGTAGCCAACTCTATGAAGCAGAAAGACCTATGAATATAAACGGAATTAAACTGCTTCAAACATAAAAAAAATTAAAGATAATTCTGATTTCAAATGATTGTTGTAAAACATAATATTGTTATTGTTGGTTTTGCACAAGTTATCATTCATCGTAATGCTTTGAAGAAAACAATCCTTTTATCATCATTTGTAGTGCTTGAGTAAAAAAAAGAATATAGAAGGCTTAAAGTAAGAACAAAATTATTTGAATATATCGAAAATATAGCTAGAAAAATGAATTGTGAGTTTATTCGCTTATTGGCTGATTCAGATAACATTGGTGCTAATCAACTTTATAAAGAATTAAATTTATGAATTCGTTAATGGTTATGTGAAATTTTTAAAATACCTTTATCATAAAGCTTATTTCCTTTATAATTTTATTACTTTGCTGATAAGTTGATAATCTAACGGTGTTTTTAGAATATAAGAATGGTGTAATTTTCTCGATGGAACGATATTGAATAAACACACGGCATTTTTCCTAAAAAACTGATATATAAATCTTCTTTTTAATGATAACAAATCTGTACATAAATCAAAATTTATAAAAATCTCGATAAAAATATTATGTTATAATATTTTTATCTAATACAAATTGATTTGGAGGTGTAATATGGGATTTTGGAAAAAACTTGGTATATGGAATATGTTTACTGGTAAAACCCCAGAGACAAGAGCCTTAGGTGCCCTTGTTGCATTAGATGATTATGAAAAGGAACCTAAAAACAGCAAATATTATTCCGAGCACAATTATAGTTGGTCTGAATGTACTAATTGCCATACTATAATACAAGAAGGAATGGAAGAATGCCCAAATTGTAGACAAAAATTTAAAAAAAGTTTATATTCTAACGGGAATGAAAATACTAAAGTAAATATTTATGATAGACGGGGAAATATTATAGATATAAGTGATTTAAGAAAACAAAAAAAGAAATTCTATAAAGCTGGTGTTAATATTGATCCAGGTGATTACTTTTTTTTCTCACTCGAAAATAAAGGAATGTACATAATTGGTGCTGGTCAAATAGATGGACCTTCTGATATGTATGATGCTCTAGAGAAAAATGATTATTGTATAACCGGATCTTTTATTAAATTATTAGTTTCTGATTCGTTATTTGTAGATAACGGATTTTTGATTAATACAAATTTAATTAGCAAAGTTGAATATATCAATCCACATGGTTTTTATAGTTATAGGGTTGGAACGGATCTACCTGAAGGAAATTATCATTTTAAACTTTATGACGAAAACTGTTCTGCACATTTTATATGCTATCAAGGAGCAAAAACTGGTAGAGTTGATGAACAAGAGAAGGCTGAGGGATGGTTTAACACTGCAACAGAGTTAGATATAGCTGATGGCCTTGTAATATATTTAGATAAAAATATATTTATTGATAAAATTGTTAGCTTTGGCGGAAATGAAACTTAAGAAATAGAAAGGTTAATTGAAAAAAATCTAGTTGTGAAAGATTAATTTTTTGAAATGAATTGTGAGTTTATTTGTTATCGACTGATTCAGATAACATTGATACTAAACGATTTATTAAAAAATTAAATAACAAATGTGCTAATAGTTGTGTAATTTTTTAAAATAATTTAATCATAAAGGTCATTTTCTTTTATGACTGTATTGCTTTACTGATAATCTAACAGTATCTTTTTACAACATGAATTTGTTTATAAGTAAATATTTCATAAATAATCTTTACAATAAGAAATCACGTTATCATAAAAAAGGTCAACGAGTAACATAGGATATTTTTATAAAATAGGTTGTGTTAAAATATAAATATAGTTGTTTTTTTTGGAGGTGTAGTATGGCATTTAAAAGTTATAATTGGTCTATAGGGACTACTAGTTTTAGAACGAGTCAATTAAATTATAAAATAGAAAGACAACTACAATTATTAAAAGAATTCTGGAATAATAATCCTAATGCAGAATGGAATAATGACACCCAAGAAAAATATTATAATTATTTAAAGGAAAATGACTTTTTAGATGGAGAAGCAAAAATTCCAGATAAAGATGCAAGAGAAAAAACCTCTGGTTTAGCTGATATAGGCGTTTTAACTAGAGACAGAAAATTAACTGAAGTTGGAGCTAATATTGAACGATTATTATATAAACCAATGAATAAAAAAAATATATTTATGATTTCTGAAGACAGTTATAAATATTTATTGCAATTTCTAAAACTACAAATTAATAATGAGAATATTAAAATAAAACCATTTATAGCACTTATTTATATGATTGAAAATTTAGATTACTTATCTTATGATGAATTTACTTATTTACTTCCACTTTGCAAAAATAAATATGATGTCACAAAAATGGTTCAAACAATAAAAAATACTGAAAGAGATGGAGTTTCTGTAGATGAAATTATTACAGCCAAAATATTTGAAATGAATAATTATATGCAAGCTCTATATGATTTTAGTAAAGAATATTCTGTAACAGAAGAAACGTTTGAAAAAATAGGGTTAAATAGAAAAAGTAAAACATACGATAGACCTTATAATGCTATTTATCATACTTTAGTTGATTTAGTATTTCATTTAAAGCATAAAAGTTTTAATGATAGACTTCTAAAATATCGAGAATTGTTTGATGAATGTAAAAAAATATCGGGAAATACTAGAATGCTATGGCAAGATTATTTGTTTATGGGATATAGGGTAACTAAAATTGATGAAGAATTTGATAAAAGATTTAAAGAATTAGATATCAGTTTACCTAAAAATATAATTGATTTTAAAAAGACGTTCTTTATCAAATTACATTTATTTAAGTGGAAAGTGAATTTAAAAGATTTCTTTGATTTAAATAAACGATATTTTTCATTAACAGACATTATAAAATTTGAGGATGAGAAGATAGAATTAGATATGTTGCCAAAATTCTACTTTAAAAATATAATTGATGATTTACTCAATGAAAAATTATTAGAAGACGATGTCTATTTAAATAAATTTTATTCAGATATTCCAATAGAAAATATTTCACCACACTATAATATTAATATAGCCGATGTAATTAATAATATTAATGAAGAATTAGGGACAAAATTAACAATTAATAATATTAATACATACATTAAAGATGAAAAATTAAAGAACTTTAATGAGTTAATAGATACTAAATTTAAAACAAACGATTTAATTAGAATATTGGAGCAAATAAAAAATAGAAATGATGAGGAATTAAATTCATATATTACTGATAATGCAAATATACCAACAATATTTGAGTATATACTTGGAATTGCTTGGTATAGAATTAGTAGAAAAAAAGGAAATATTTTGGACTATATGAATTTAAGTTTAGATGCTAATTTTCTTCCAAAAACACATGCTGGTGGTGGAATGGCAGATATTGTATATAAGTATGATAATGATACATACCCAAAACATGATTTGTTAATTGAAGCAACTCTATCTGAATCTACAGGACAAAGAGCTATGGAAATGGAACCTGTTTCTAGACATCTTGGTGAAAATATAAAATTTACTAATAATTCAAATGATTATGCATTATTTGTTGCTCCTAACTTAGAAGAAAGAATAATCTTAGATTTTAGAAATATGAAAACAAGATTTTATCCAAAGGGGAATGGTGAGTTTATTGAGTGTCTAAAAATCATACCAATTGATATAGATATACTAAAAAAAATCCTTGAAAATAATATGAATTATAATGAAATCTATAATTGGTTTGATAAAGCATTTAAATCATCTGTTCCTGATCCGATTTGGTATAGAGAAGAAATTTTAAAAAATATATAAAAGATAGTTGAGAAGCTATCTTTTTTTTGATATAATTGTATAGAAAAATACGATGCCGAAAATGGAAATGGAGATGTAAAATATGAAAACGATTTCAATTAATAATAGAAGATATATAGGTAGTAAAGCTAGAATGCTTGATTTCATTGAAAATACTATAAAAAAAGAAAAAATTGAATTTTCTTCATTTTTGGATTTATTCGGTGGAACTGGTATAGTTGGAGATTTTTTTAATAATCAAAAAACTAAAATATATGTTAATGATTTATTGAAATCTAACTATTTATCTTATTTATCATGGTTTGGTAATGAAAAAATAGATAAAAGCAAAATAAAACTATATATAGAGAAATACAATTCGCTTTCTAACTTAGAAGAAAACTATTTTTCGCTTAATTTTAGTGATACTTATTTTAGCAAAGATAATTGTAAAAAAATTGGTTATATAAGAGAAGATATTGAAACGAATTATCTTTCTAACAATTTAAACACAAGGGAAAGAGCAATACTTATAACATCTTTATTATATGCTATGGATAAAATTGCAAATACAGTTGGACATTATGATGCATATAGAAAAAATGGAGATTTAGATAAAAAATTAGAGTTATGTATGCTTGATTTAAAATCTAATACAAATAATAAAAATAATAAAGTTTTTAATGAGGATTCTAATGATTTAGTAAAAAATATTAAAGCAGATGTTGTTTATATTGATCCACCATATAATTCAAGACAATATTCAGATGCATATCATTTATTAGAAAATGTGGCGATGTGGGAAAAAAATGAGGTTCACGGGGTTGCTAAAAAAATGGAAAGAAATGGGATAAAGAGTAAATATTGTTCTGTATCAGCTCCACTTGCTTTTAAAGACTTAATTGAAAATATAAATGCAAAATATATAATTGTTTCATATAACAATATGGGTACTAAAGGAGCTGGTAGATCGCAAGCAAAAATTAGTGATGAAGATATTATGAATACTTTAAGAATGAAAGGTAAAGTCAAAATATATGAAACTGATTTCAATCAATTTAATACAGGTAAAACACATATTGATGGTCATAAAGAAAGACTATTCGTGTGCAAAGTTGGAAAAACTACAAAGAAAAAACAAAAGCAAGAAGTTCCAATAATTGATAAAGTTAAATCTCCACTAAACTATACGGGAGGTAAGTATAAACTATTAAATCAAATAATACCCATTTTCCCAACTGATATAGATCTGTTTATTGATTTATTTTCAGGTGGCTCTAATGTAGGGGTTAATGTAAATGCTAAGAGAATTGTATGTGTTGATAAACAAGAAGAAATAATAAGAGTTATGGACTTATTTAAGAAGTATGAAGATGGATTTATTATCAATTCATTAGAAAAAATTATTGAAAAATATCAATTAAGTAATTCATTGTTAAATGGTTATGAAGTTTACAATTGTACTAGTGACAAAGGACTAGGTTCTTATAATAAGTCTAAATATTTAGAATTAAGAAAAGATTATAATAGTATGAAAGGTAATACAACTGAAAAAGATTTATTGTTTTTAACGCTTGTTATTTATGGATTTAATAATCAAATTAGATTTAATTCTAATGGTGAATTTAATATGCCAGTTGGTAAAAGAGATTTTAATAATTCCTTAAGAAAAAATTTAAAGAATTTTATAACAAAACTTAAAACTAAAAATATTGAATTTATAAAATCTGACTTTAGAGAATATGCAGTTGAAACAACAGATAATACTTTAGTATATTGCGATCCACCATATTTTTTGGGAACAGCTAGTTACAATGAAAATGGGGGATGGACAGAGCAAGATGAAATAGATTTATTAAATTATTTATCAATTTTAGATAGTAAAGGTATCAAGTTTGCTTTATCAAATGTTATAGAACATAAAGGAAATAGAAACAGCATTTTAGATGCATGGATAAAAGACCATAATTATAAAGTTCATATTATTGACTGTGATTATAATAATTCTAATTATCATAAACAAACTGGTAATATCTTGAAAACAACTGAAGTGTTGGTGACAAATTATTAAAAAGTGACTTATCTTAATCATTGCGATTAGGCTCTTTTTAAAATTTATATAAAAAAAGCAATTGTAAAAAATGTACCTAATTTGTACCTAAAATCTTTTTTACATAATAAAACCCTTATTTTACAAGGGTTGAAATCTCTATGGAGCCACAGTCGAGCCTATCTCGAACTTTTGCTCAAAACAAGATTGATAAATATCAAATCTATTAATATTTTAC
>CALVOU010000029.1 GCA_944350365.1 uncultured Bacilli bacterium | reverse complement strand
ATAATCATAGTATCTTCGATTTTAATGAGATCTATTCAGACTACGGTTTTATCCCTTAAAAACTACAACATAGCGATAGTTATTATTTTTGTATTGATTAAAACTGCTGGGTTGAGAAAAAATTTTATTTCTATCGATTTCTCTTAAAATTGTTGAATGAGATCTATTAATCTCTTTTGCAATTTGATTAATTGATTTATTATCGTTCAATCCATCTTCTATGTTTTTTCTATCCTCATAAGATAGATGACAATAATTTGTCATTTTTAATACCTCCTTTAATGACAAATAAATTGCTTGGAAGATATTATATCAGTTATAAATCTTAGTGCACAACTTCTGTGCATTTCATTTTTTAAAATACGAAAACAAGAGTAATTGAGATCTAATCAAAAACAAACTTGTTTTATTTATCCAAACATAGTAAAATGGTGTTATGGAGAATTATTTGAAATATTTCGCACTTGGACTCATAAAGATTTACCAATTGATCCCCGGTCCTTGGCACTATACCTGTCGTCATATTCCGACATGTTCCAACTATGGAATCGAAGCCATTAAACGATATGGTTTCTGGAAAGGGGGATACTTAACCTTTCGTAGAATCTTGCGTTGTAATCCGTTTGGGACAAGTGGTTATGATCCAGTTCCCATATTGGAAAGGAGAAAAAAATGAAAAAGTTAATCAAATTAAGTATACTTGGACTATTTGTCTTAGTACTTAGTTCTGGCTGTTTTAAAAGAGATAATTTAGAAGGAATCGAGATTGTAACGACTGCATATCCTTATGAGTACGTAACTAATCTACTCTATGGAGAACATTCCTTAGTCAATTCTATTTATCCAGATGGTACAGATATTTCAACTTATACATTAAATGATAAACAAATTAAAGACTACAGTAATAAAGAACTATTTATCTATAATGGATTAAGTGATGATAAAGATATTGCTTTAGAATTATTAGATTACAATCATGACATGATGATTATCGATGCAACAAGTGGTATGGAAACAACTTATGGTGAAGAAGAACTATGGTTAAACCCTTCTAATCTATTGATGATTACACAAAACATTAAAACTGGATTAAATGAATATATCACGAACAGCTATTTAAAAAAAGAAATTGATAAGGCTTACGAAGAAATCAAAATCACTCTTTCTGAATTAGATGCTGAAATTAAATTAACCGCTGAAAATGCAACAAGAAAAACAATCGTTGTCAACAATGACTCATTAAAATTCTTAGAAAAATATGGTTTCACCGTTATTTCTTTAGATGATACAACTACTCCAGTTACAGAAAAAACAATCTCTGATGTTAAAGCGATGATTCAAAATCAAACCGTTCGTCATATCATCTTATTAGATAAAACAGAAAACAGCGACAGTCTAAATCAACTCATCGCCGATACAGGAATTGCGACTTTAACCTTTAAACGGCTAGATAATATCAGCGACACTGAACGAGATAACAAAGAAGATTATATTTCATTAATGAATGATAATATTGATCTTTTAAAAAGTGAATTATATTAAAAAAGAAGTCAACGTAATGACTTCTTTTTGCATGGCTGTGTATAATTAATACTATCATAAGTAGAAAAATTTTCAACGGCTTGATGACATTCTTCTCCAGTCATTAGCAAATCGCGAATCTCTCCGAATTCTTGTTCTAATTCTTCGTATCGAGCTTTATACTCCACTAAAGGAATCACTTTATTACCTGTTTGATCACGCAAGAGTCTTTCTTTTTCACGAGCATACCTTCGTTTCAAAGAAACTAATGCCATAACTAAGCTTGTCTTAAATGTTTGATTATTTGACCAAAATGTACGTAATTTCCGACTATTTTCATAAGCTAAAATATCTTTCATGATTACCTCCTAGAACTATACCTTTTTGTTTTTGCTCTCTGTATTACCCGATCTTGTTTCTTAGAAATCTCATAATAATACAACTGTCTATCATTAGCATATTTATTCCTATTGTCTTTGAGTATCTGATACTCTTCTTCTATATTCGCTATCTTATCCTGTAATTGAAATGACTTTACCATTCGTTCATTTTTTACAGCGTAACAACTGCTAATAGTAACATCAACGAATCTTTTCTTATCAAAAACCCGAAGTAGAAACCGCAAAGAAACTGCTCCTAATATAAAGAAAATAAGTAAGACTAACCAGAAATAAAAATTCTGATAATGACCATACATAATTCCTAATATAATGCCAAAAAACAAAATAGTAAAAAAAGTGCCTACTAAAATCCCAAAAAATAAGAATAATTGATTACCATATTTGATACTTTCTTCTTTCAATGAAGCAATATCGATCTTATCTTTTTCAATCAATTCTAGAAGTTGATTATATTGTTGATAAGCTTCATAAATTTTTTTACTCTTACTAGTCAATTCTTCAGTAATTGTTTTTATCTTTTCTTCTATTTGTTTGATTTTTTGTTCTAATATTTCTTTAGGAACAAGTTGGAAAACATTGTCAAATTCTGGATCAGGAGAAAAAGTTTTATCTAAAGAAGTTTCTTCTTTTTCATTAGAATAAGTATCTTTCTTTATAGGACTACGATTAGACTCAGCTTGCTCAATTTCTTCCATCACTTGATTAAGCAACTTCATTGTTGTATCATCACCATGATTAATATCCGGATGATACCGTTTACATAACAATCGAAACCGTCGTTTTACTTCTCTAGTATACTCTCCACGGTATCCTAGTTTTACATAAATATCTTTCTTAGTTAACATTATTTACTACTCGTACGGGTCTCTTCTTTAGCAACCATTACCCAATGATAATGTCTACTAACAATATTCGCTCCACAACGAACACAAGCATTTCTGGTTACAATATTCGTCACATATCCACAATTAGCACAAACAACACTTTCTTTTTCTGCTCTTGTTTTAACCAAAGTCAAAATATATTCCTTTTCTAATAACTTAGTTTTACTGCCACCAATTACACGTGGTTCCATTCTCATACCTAATTCTTCAGGTTTAGGAGGAGTAGTATCAATAATATATTCATGGTAACTAACTTTTAACCATACTTTCGCTATTTCCATATTATCTTTAACAGCTAAACTAATCAACTTACTAAAAATCGGATTCATATCTTCAACAATCGTCTTAGCATGACGTTCCTTAGAATTCTTAATCGCCATTAGATAACTATTATAAATTTCATCAGATAAAGCTTCTCGTAAATACAAATAATTTTCATCTTGAACAGCTTGAATAATATTTCGATATAATTCAAAAATAGCTATGCTAAATTCTTCTTTCGTATAACTCTTACCAATATCTTTTAAATACTGATTAGACACTTCCATATATTCTTTTTCTTGTTTAGTCAGTTTTACAATCCATAACGAACATCCTAAAATTATCAACAATAAAACGACAATTCCTATAATAAACCAGGTCAATGACGATTCCTCCTTTCAAAGAACGTAAGGAATAAAACAATAATTCCTAAAATCACTCCGCATAAAACCAAAATTAGACTAGATCTAAATTTAGGATTATCAAATAGGGAATCCTTTTCTTCCGTCGTCTGTTCGTCTGTCGAACTACCTCCAGGATTTTCTTCGATCATGTAATCTTCGTCACCTTCATATTCTTCGACATCGCCTTCTAAATCAGTACGATACGTTATTCCACTAATCGTAGTACCAAATTTATTCTCATAATTATTATAAGAATACTTGTAAATATCTTTCTGAATAGAACATTTTCTTCCTTGAGAAAATCCTGCAAAAGCAGTATCCCCAATAATCGTAAATGGCACACCATTTGTTGTCTCCTGGTATAGTTCTTTTGCCTGATTCATTAAAGCTAAGTTTTTATCTTCTGAAGTATCATAATAATAAATTCGCAAATTAGGATATTTATTTTGTTGCAACGCTTCTAAAAATGCTTTTTCTTGACTACAAATATTACAAGTTGGACTATAAAAGAAATAAACATTTACTTCGTTTAAAGCGAATACTGACATTGGAAAAATCATGAAGAATAAAAATAATGAAAACAAGATCACTTTCTTAAGCATTTTATCACCACACTCACCTATCCTTATTATAACATAGGATATAAAGAAAAGCGATCCTGTTTTTTAAGTCAAAAGATTATAACAAAATTACTGTTTTAATGGAAAAGACGAAACGCAATGTAGTTGCTCTAAATAGTCATGAAAGCACTGTTCAAGTTGTCGTACTTGTTCTACAGTATTCACCTGCTCTGTCATCAAAACTTTACCATTAGCTAATTGTTCAAGAGCTTGATTAGTATCCATATTCTCTATATTAAGAGAATAAAAATCTAACGGAAAATGACATAGTTTAGAATCAAAAGAATCGATAATTGCTCCCACCTGATGTTGTATTTTAGAATTAGATAATAAAGTTATTATTTCTTCACTATCGCTTTTTAAATATATATTAATCTCAGGATATTGACTAATTAAAAATATAATTTTCTCCACATATTGACGATTTTTATTTCCATGATCAGATAGTTGTAAAACAAATTCCTTCTTAGAATTCTTAAATACATCTAATGCTTCCTGTAAAGGAATAAGAAAATGATGTTTTACCCTACTCCCTAAATTATACCCACGTAAATCAGTAAAGTTTTGTTCAATAATCGGTATTCCATAAATACGTTCCTCTGGATAAATAATTAGACAATCATCCTTTGTTAAGTATACATTGGTTTCTACCCCATCTACATGTAAAGTATGAATAGTCAATTCTAAAGCTTTTTTACTACTAGCTGGCGTATTTCGACTAGTAACCCCATCTTTGACAATAAATTTCAACAACATCCCTCCTACTTTATTCTATGTCGAAATAATAGCAATTTTAAAAAAATAAAAAAAATAGTTGCCAAGTATACTATTTTTTGATACAATGAATTCGTTGCAGGAAATGGCGATGTAGCTCAGCTGGCTAGAGCGTTCGGTTCATACCCGAAAGGTCGAGGGTTCGATCCCCCCCGTCGCTACCAAAAAGAATTTCACTCGACCTTTCGAGTTTAGACAAAAACTGATTCACAATTAGAATCAGTTTTTTCATTTTGTCCTCACGCTATTTCAAAAATATAAATCCCAATACTATATTAAACTATCATTGTAATCGATCATTCAAATAACAATTAGCCTTATCTCTTAATACATTCATCTTTTCAGAATCCTTTTTATAAACAAAACGATTAAATAATTGATTAACATAATCTTTTTCTTTAATTAGTTTTAAACTACTATTAAATTCTAATCCAAAGACAAAAGCGATATAAGAAACCCAAATATCAATTCCTGTTTTTCTATCCTTACTTAAAATCGTTTTTTCCTTCATAAAATCATCAAATACCTTATCTGTAATTTTAGATTCCTCAATATCCTTTTCCGTAATATTAGCCATTATCCGAATATCATCAGTTGCTTTCGCTCTAAAACTATCTATTTTATCCGCATCCCTTATTATTTTAGCATGCAGTATTTCCCTATCAGTCGTACCTGACTCATCTAAAATATACTTACTATGATTCCCAATTGCTTTTCTAATAATTTCATCATACTTAGTAGTTGGAAGAAATTTTCTTATTTCATTCTGTTCAAATAAAAGTTTAACTCCTAAAGTAGCATGATCATAATTTGTGATATCTTCTCTAAAAGTTTTCATCTGTTTTGCCTGTTCAAATCTTCCTATATCATGTAAAAGAGCAATTACCATCGCCAAATCTGTATTTTCATCATCTAACCCCATATCTTCACAAATATATTTTGCGTTATTAACTACCTGATAAGTATGTTTAACTTTATGCATAATCATCTCATTATGTAAATCAAAATTATCCTTAAGAAAAAAATCAAAATATCTTTGGGAATCTTTATACATATCCATCTTCACATCTCCTAACATTTAAAAACCATCATATCGAACCACATCACTAATATTCTATTTTCTCTACTAACGATTATCCTAAAATCAAGATATATTATTAGGTTCTATCCGTATTATAACATTAACTAATTTTCCGGCTAAATATCATCAATTATTTCATATAAATATAAACAATTTTAAAAATATTCAGCGGTTCCATTAAAGCATTATGTCAATATTCTTTAAGTTTTACAGTTATAAAGTTGCTTAAGGTCAAATTACAGTTAACTATATTTATGCTACAGTATAATAACGCAAAAAGAAAGGAACAATCATGAAAAATTACTACGAAATACTAGGAGTAGATATTACTGCAACTCAAGAGGAAATAAGAAAAGCCTACTATAAGCAAGCTAGAAAATATCACCCGGACAATAATCCTGGGCAAGACACTACCAATATGATGCAACAAATCACCTTAGCATATAATACGCTGAGCAATGAAGAAAGCAAAAAACAATACGATGCTACCTTGAAAAGAAACCAAAGTAGAACATCATTCAATAACACAACGACAAATACAAATAATAGCTACTCGCATACACAAAACTCTGAAGATTTTTGGCGTTTCTTTGATGAGTATTTTCATGAACAATCTGAACAAACTCAGCAAGAAGAAAGACGAAAACAAAATCAACGAGAATATGAAAAGAATCATAGACAAGCGCAAGAAAGAGCAAAACGAACTCAACGAAAGCAAGAAGAAAGAATAAAAAAAGCTCAACAAAAACGAGAAGAGAGAATAAGAAAACTTCAACAAGAACGAGAAAAAAGAATAAGAAGAGCTCAGCAAGAACGAGAAGAAATATTAAGACAAGTTCAACAAGAGCGAGAAGAAATATTAAGACAAGTTCGACAAGAACGAGAAGAAATATTAAGACAAGTTCAACAAGAACGAGAAGAAATATCAAGGCAAGTTCAAGAAGAATTAAACCAGCAGAAAGAATTCTTTAAAAATTTAAATTTCGAATATCACACCATGAACAATATTGAAGAGATGCTTGGAGTACAGAATAAAATAAATGCTTTCGAAAAAATAAAAAAGAAAATATTTAAAAAATAACATCAAAAAAGAGTATTTAGAAAAGCAGTTATCTAAAATACTCTGAGAGTGTAAAAAATTCTGTGGAAAATCCATCTAACCATGATCAATTAAGTTTTATAGGAATCGAAGTGATTCCTTTTTCTATGACCCGAGTCTGTAAAATTCTTTTTTATCCCTAAAAGTCAGTTATCAGCTTTTCAGCTTTTCAACTTATCAACATACTAGGAAAAGGATTACTAAATACCAAAATTTTTTCGTTGATTATCGATTACTCCTGACAAAGCTTCTTCATCAAACAGTTCTAATAAACTATCTGCATCATGATGAAATTTATACTCTAACTCTTCTTTGTAAAGAGGAAATAACTGATAAAAATTAATCTTTCCCATGCCATCAATTCTTAAATCCCTATCTTTATTTACATCCACTAACAACATAATACAAAATTTCGTATCACTCGCATAAGGACTATTGTCTTCATCAGAAGAAATTGTATGACCATAACCCAACCAAGTATCATTATAAATCGGTAATCGTGCGATCGATTTCAATTGCCGAATTGGCCAATAATCTTCCTCTTTGGACGACTGAATATTCCAAGTAGGTGGCAAACATAAAACTAATTCAGCCCTTTCCAATTCCTGATCTTTCAACTCTCTAGGCGTATTCATCGAATAAGCCCCCATTCCCATTGTGATTAACTGATAATAATTATGCTCTTCAGTGGGCGGAATAATAAGAATATCCAAATGGATATCCAAAGATACAAGTTCATGAAAAGCACTTTCATACTCTCCAAACTGTTCCATAATATATTCTTCATACTGGTTCAATGCTTCCTCCGAATATAAAAAAATTGAATTTTTCTGTTTCTTCTTTCTATTCAATAATCCCATAACCATTCTCCTTTACCAAATAAATCTATCCTTACCACTTTAATTATATCAAATTTAATCACATATATCATAAATTTTAAATAACCTATTTCTAAAATATTTCCCCTCGATAAAAAATAAAATATAAAATACTAATTCTTATCTTTTTACCATTAACGTGTTATACTTAATTTAATAACAGAAGCCATAAATTTTATAGTCTTTCAATATAATAAACAAAATAATTATATTTAAAGGAGAAGTTCAATGAAAAACAAATCCATTTTTATCTCAAATATCATACGAAGTCTAATTTTTATCTTCATATTAGTCATTCTATTACTAAATAATACTGGTCTAACTAGACTGATGATTCTTCCCTTTATTATCTGCGGACTAGCGGTAATGGGAAAAAATATCTGTTTTCTCCTAGAAAAAAATAACTATGCGAATTTTTTTAGCCTATTATATAAAATTAGTTTCTTTGTTTTCTATTTCGGTTTTCTACTATTTGTGAGTTACTCTGTAATCAAAACAGGTAATTTCTTAACACTTATATTCACCATTCCATTCATTATTTTAGGAATCTACTTTGTTCGAAAGAGTCTATTCAACTCCACAAAAGAGATAGAATCAAAGCCAAAGAAAAAAACTTTAGATATTAAAATAATTGTCGGTGGTAGTTTAGTACTTCTTACTTTCTTCATTGGAGTTGGTTGTTTATTTTTCGGTATCAAAGAAACCGTTCAATTAAATAAGACCACTAAGGATTACCTTACAACAAATGGTTATTTCAGTGATTATCATATTTATCGTATAGATAAAGAGGGAACAACCTATGAACTAATCTATACTTATGAAGTTAAAGGAAAAAATTATACGGTTTCTACCAATTATGGAACGAATTATATTCCTGAAGAAAATAGTGTACGAGAAGTAAAATATGATCCTGACGATCCAAGCAAATCCATTTTAGTAGGAACCAATAATTACAATTTTCTAATCTACTTTGGTGCCTTCTTTGCTCTTGGTTCATTTGCTTTTATACTTGGCGGATTATACATTAAAGGGGTATTCGATAAAATAAAAATAGATATCATGGGCCTCTATTTTGGTTTCTGCTTTTTCCTTATTGGAATCGGTATTATCCTATTCCAAAATGGAACAACCACTTCCCTACTAGAAACCATTAAAGCTTTTGGAGCATGGATAATTATTCCTATCTTATTTATCATCGTTGGTTTATTTCAAATAATCAAATGTTTATTTCTTAAGCCAGCAAAGAAAAATCAATAAAGGATGGATAAAATGAGAAATCTCAATAAAGAATTTGAACATAAAAATATAGAATATACGAAACTACTTGAATATGGCTTTACTTTAAAAAATAAGCACTATGTCTTTGAACAAGAAATCAATGATAATCATTTTAAAGTACAGATAGAAATCTCAAACACTAATCAAACCTCTAAAATAATAGACTTATCAACGGATGAAGAATACATACTCATGGACATTAAACATGCTAGTGGTGACTTTATCGGAAAAATAAAAGAAGAATATGAAACTATTTTAAATGATATCATTACAAAGTGTACAACCCCGAATATATTTAAAAGTAAACAAGCTAAAGATATTATAAAATATATAAAAGAAAAATATAATGATGACTTAGAATACCTATGGAAAAAATTCCCCAATAACGCTATATGGCGAAATAAAACTAATCATAAATGGTACGGAGCTTTATTGGTATTACCAGAAAATAAATTAGGAATAGATTCTGATCAAATCATCGAGATTATTGATTTAAGATATCCAGAAGATAAAATTAAAGAAATCATAGATAATCAAAAAATATTTGCCGGCTATCATATGAATAAAAACAGTTGGATCACTATAAGACTAGATGGAAGTATGGATAATAAAGAAATCTTTAAATTAATCGATAATAGTTATCAATTGTCATTAGAAAAATAACTTTTCATCACTATCTCATTCGATACATATTTAGTAATATTTGAGTTATCATGAAAATCAATAACACAGAAAAATCAAAACAAATTATAATTTATGGAGGAATTTTATGAATAGTATCATCATGTACGCTTCTCAATATGGAGCAACCCAAAAATATGCCGAAGAACTTTCAAAAAGAACAAACATCCCCGTCATTTCCTTTAAAAATATAAAAGACATAAATAGTTATAATCAAATCATTTACTTAGGCGGTTTATATGCTGGAGGAGTATTAGGGATGTCCAACACACTTAAAAAAATAAACGATATAACCAATAAAACGATCATACTAATCACTGTTGGACTAGCTGACCCTCAAGATAAAGAAAATAAAAATAATATAAGAAAAAATATGGAAAAACAACTAGATAAAGAAATTTTTAAACACGCAAAGATATTTCATTTAAGAGGAGCGATAGATTATAAAAATTTAAAATTTACTCATAAAACGATGATGAAATTACTTTATCATGCCGTCAAAAACTTACCAGAAGAAAAGAAAAGTGCTGAAGATAAAGCCATGATTGATACCTATAATCAAACAGTTAGTTTTATTGATTTTTACAAGCTAGATCCTATTGTTAATGAAATACATAAATAAAATTTAAAAAAATAAAGAAGAAAGCATTATTGTCTTACATATAAATAAGCATATTTATCACAGTGCAATTCTTCTTTATTTTTTATTCTACAAGTTTCCGTAATTAATTTCTCTTCATTTTGTAAAACTAAACTGTCCCCATTAAGACTATATGTACCGGTTTCCGTAGTTTCTGCCATTTCTAATTTATACTTCCCTTCCCCATCTAAAGTTAAATAAAAAGGAATATCAGCTTTAGAATAAATAGGTTCCCCATCTTCATAACCCAAGATATAAATATATTGAGTTTTGTCTGCTACCCAAACACCCTCTACTTCAGAGAACCTATTATCCTCGTTATTTAAAGATTTATTATCGTCTTTGTTTAAAATAAATATAACACCTATCGTTACCAATAATAGAAATACTAAGAAGATAACCAATAATACTATTTTTTTCTTTTTCATCCTATCCCATTCCAAACCAATAGTCTATTTATTATCTAGGTAAGTTAAAAATATTTAGTAAAGTTATAATATATTATTATATTAACATACCTTATTATATATGTCATTTTTTTATTTTAAATGTGTCATCAATATGGAAAATTTCCTCATAAATCATCCCAATCTTATGCATAGTTCAATAATATGACAAAATGATATCTTCTAAATAGAAAAATTTTCATTTTCTTGTAACCAATTCTTTTTTATGCGTCTATATAATGAATCGATTCAAAGGAGGTATCCATTTGAGCAATCATGTTAACTTCAATATAGAAATTATTATTGATGAATATTCAAACTATGTATTTAAAATCATCAATAGTATTGTTGGTACTTCTTTACCGTATCAAGATAAAGAGGAAATTGCCTCCGACGTATTTTACTTACTATGGAAAAATCAAGAAAACATCAATACCGATTTAAAGTCATATATTAGCGTAATCGCTAGGAATTGTTCGTATAGTAAATTAAGAAAAAAGAAAATAAATTTTGAATTAAAAGAAGAACTAATTTCTAATGATTCAGAGTTTGATCATCAATCTACAAGCGAACAACTCTTTACCATCAGGCAAAAATTAAATGACTTAAAAGAAGAAGAAAAAGAAATATTTTATCTTTATTATGTTTACGGTTATAAAATAAAAGAAATAGCCAAACAATTAAAATTAAATTCTGGAGTAATCAAAATCAGACTTTATAGAATAAGAAAAAAATTAAGGGAGGGATGATGATGAAAAAAATGGATACTACTCATATAAAAGAAATGACAAACCAAATTATTGGTTATGAAAATTTTAAACAGGAGGAAATCATGAAAAAAAATAAATTACAAAAAATCGCCTTTGTATTAACTGGAGTATCATTTTTAAGTATTGGGACAATAACCGTTAATGCTTTAACAGATAATGCAATTACAGATGCAGTTAAGGAGATTATGCCAATCAGTGTAATAACAAACAATCAAGAGGAAAAGAAAAATGCTACTTGTAAAAAATTAGATAATGGTCATATTTCTTGTATCATCGATGAAGAAGTTATCGAAGGAGAAGATCAGACAACTATTCAGCATGGAGCTAAATATAAAATAGAAAGTGAATTTTCTGAAGGAATAGATATGGGTATGCCAGAAATTATTATTGAGTATAATGAAGAATAAACAATTCCGTTAATAAATACTTTCTTGTTCACAGCAGTATCCTCAATCAGTAAATCATTGTAAAATCTATATTACTACAGTACAATAGTAATGTAGATTTTTTTAAGGAGAAAACATATGGAAAATATAGAAGAAATTATTAAAAATACTAATGAAGAGAACCAAAGTAAAGTAAACTGGACTAAAGCTTGGAGTACGAAGTACCCTATTCTAAAAACTTATCAACAAGAAGTAGACATAGAAAAATACAAACAAGAAATTAGAAAACTACTTAACAATTTACAAGAAACTTATCACTATAATGAGCTAGACGCTATGTTGGTATTAAAAGATATTCTTGCTCATGAATACTTAGATAAGAAATAAAATCATACTCTAGGAATATTTCCTGTTCAAAAGAACTTTTTCATTATAAATTGTAATGAGAAAGGAAAAATATATGGATTAGAAGAAAGTTGGAAAGTTTATTGCCGAATCAAAAAAAGCAAAACAGTTAGAAAAACAGTCAAATTCTCTAGGTAGTTTGGCTGTTTTATTGTACAATAAAATAAAGGAGGAAACTATGTCACTACAAAAAGCAAAAGAACATTTAAAAAAATATGAATTAGAGGATAGGATCAAAGAGTTTGACGTCTCTTCTGCCACGGTTCTTGAAGCAGCAAATTCAATCGGATGTGAAGAAAAGAATATCGTAAAAACGTTATCTTTCCTCGTTGGGGAACAACCAATTTTAATTGCTGTTTCTGGTAATGCCAAAATCGATAATCATAAATTTAAAACAGAATTTAATACCAAAGCCAAAATGATACCCTTTGACCAAGTAGAACCTTTAATTGGTCATGCCGTTGGCGGGGTCTGTCCCTTTGGCATAAACGAAAATGTCAACGTCTATTTGGATAGCTCACTAAAATCGTTAGAAATTCTCTACCCTGCTGCTGGTACTTCAAATAGCGCAGTAAAATTAACCCTAGAAGAACTAGAACAAGCATCTAATTATAAAAAATGGATTGATGTCTGTAAAGAAGAAAATTCTAAGTAAAGAAAGGAGTTTATAATGAAAAAAATAGAATTTGTAAGATTAAAATCAACCCTTAAAGGCTATGGTTTAGGAAAAGGAGTCAAATATAATTTTGAAAATACTAGAGAAATCATTGAAGAAAAAGCCAAAGAAGGTTTTTCGTATTGTGGATTCGTTCCTGTAGAACAAAGAGGTACTGGCGAAGCTACTATCATTGATCTAATATTCGAAAAAGATGAATAAAATAGCCAAAATAAACGATAAGGAGATAAAATGACAAAAGCAAACAAAAAATGGATCATTTTAGGAGGATTACTAATTTTATCCATCGGAATAACCATAGTCCTTGCTTATGTAAATCGAGAAAAACCTTATACGATAAACATTTTACATTTAGAAGATATCACAACAGTTAAAATCGATGACTTAACATTAGAAAACAACGTCACAGAATATCACGACCAAGATATCATCGAAGAACTCTATCATGTTTTCTACAATAAAACGACTAATGAAGAAAGTACAACCCTAAATCCAGAATATCCCGATATATTATACATTGTTACCTTCAGTGATCAAGAAGGAAATTCTACTTCCATGTATATTTATAGTAGAGAGGAAAATTACTATATAGAACAATCCTACAATGGAATTTATAAATCTTCAAAAGAAGAATTTGAGTGTGTAAAAAAATATGTAGATTAACTCACACAAACCAATATTTGCCAACTTTAACCTTTTTAAGTCGACTTTTTTATTGTGCAAAAATAGGATATAATAAAAAATAGGAGGAAATGATATGAAGAAAAAAATTAAAACAACCGAAGCAATCTTTCCCATGCCTGTGTTGATGATTGCGACTTATAATGAAGATAACAGTATCGATGTTATGAATGCCGCTTGGGGCATGATGTTAGAAAGAGATTTGATCGTTCTAAATCTAACCGAAACCCATAAGACGGTAAAAAACATCAAAGAAAGAAAAGCTTTTACGGTTAGTATTGCCGATAGTAAACACGTCGTAGAAGCAGATTATTTTGGCGTTGTATCCGGAAATAATACCCCTGATAAATTTAAAAATAGGGGTCTTACCGCTATAAAGTCTGAAAATGTTGATGCCCCAATCGTTAATGAATTCCCTATCTGTATGGAATGTGAATTTATCGAATATCAAGATAATGAATATGGTTGTGGTGTAGTTGGTAAAATCGTCAATGTCTCTGCTGATGAAAAAGTACTAGTAAACGGCAATGTCGATGTTTCCTTAGTTAACGCAATTAGCTTTGACCCTTTCACCCACGGATACTATAAAATAGGGGAAAGAGTTGGAGAGGCCTTCAAAGACGGTTTAAAATTAAAAAAGTAAAAGAAAACACTAAAGAGAATAGTTACCTACTCTCTTTTCTTTACTGTTTTTTCTAAAAGAAATTTTCTTATCCCCATGATATAATAATTAAAAAAGGAGAAGCACAAATGAATATCGAAATTATTTTTGAAAAAGAACATAATCAAGCTGCTGCATACTTAGCTCATACTTTAGTTGGCGTATGTCAATTCATAGAAACAGAAAAAGGAATTTGGAACATCATCCATACAGAAGTAGATCCTGCTTGTCAAGGACAAAAAATTGCGCGAAAACTAGTAGATACAGTTATTAGCGAAGCCCAAAAAGAAAATAAACAGTTAATTGCTGACTGTTCCTATGCAAAAAAAATCCTTACTGAAAAGGACAATTCTGCTTTAAAAGTAACCGTATAAAGAAAGGAAAAAGCAATGAAAGAAATCATAACTAAGGAATTTATTCAATATAAAAGTGGATTTTTAGCTGGAAAAAGTGAAATACTAACTGCCTATAAACTAGGTAAAATAATTACAATAAAACAAAAAGAAAACCAAGAACCAAAAGTTTTAGAAAATAGCTGGTACCATGAGGGCTATCAAGATGGATTTGACTATTTCAGTATATTAATCGATAATCAAAACTTAAATTTAGAAACCATAAATACAAAAGATATCGTTAAGCAATGTTTCATTCATCGTGCAATGATAAAAAATCAAGAACAACAACAAGAAACCACTATTGGGAAATTTAAACTATAATCATCCATATATAAAAATAAGTGAGGTGACAAGATGAAAACAATACTCGTTATCGAAGATGATATCAACATCAATCAAATGATTAGTGACTTACTAAAATTAAATGATTATATTCCCCTATCTGCTCTTTCTCCTGATGAAGCGTTAAAAAAATTAAACAATAAAGTAGATTTAATCTTACTCGACTTAATGTTACCTAAAATAAATGGCAAAGAACTAATTCGCGACCTAAAACAATATCGAGATATTCCTGTCATCATCGTCAGTGCCATCAGCGATGTAGATATGAAAGTAACCCTATTTGAACTAGGCGCTGATGACTATATAACCAAACCTTTCCATAATCAAGAATTATTAAGTAGAATCAAACTAGCATTAAAACATCATCAAAAAGAAGAGTCTGAACTAACAACCTATAAGGATATTGTCCTTAATGACAAAGAATTTCAAGCTAAATGCCAACAACAAGATTTAAAACTTTCTAAAATTGAATACGATATTTTAAAGCTACTCATCACACATCCTCATCAAGTTGTCACTAAAACCATGTTTTTTGAACAAGTATGGGATGACTATCAATCTGCAGATGAAAACACCCTAAATGTTCATATTAGCAAAATTAGAAGTAAATTAAAAAAATGTAACCCTGACGAAGAATATATCGAAACAATTTGGAAAATTGGCTATAAATTAAAGTAAAATCAATATATAAAGAATTATAGTAAAAAGTTTTAAAAAATTTTAAGAGTTTTTTAAGACTTTTTTTATATAATCGTATTTGGAAGGAAGGATTATATGAATAAAACAGTATTAAAAACAATAAATCTAACCAAAAAATATAAAAATTTCACTGCCTTAGATCATGTAAATATCACAATTAAAAAAGGAGATATTTACGGATTAATTGGTAGAAATGGAGCTGGAAAAACAACTTTGATGAAAACAGTTACCACACTAACCGAAAAAACAGAAGGAAGTTTCCAATTATTTGAAAACACTTCCCAAGAATTAACAGAATCAAAAAGAAGAATTGGCTGTTTAATTGAGAACCCTGCTTTTTTTGCTAATCTAACTGTTGTTCAAAATCTAAAATATTATGCGATTCAAAAAGGAATTGTCGATCAAAAACAAATCGATCAAGCCTTAACTCTTGTCGATTTAACCAAACAAAAAAAGAAAAAGTTCAAAAACTTATCTCTTGGCATGAAACAAAGATTAGGAATAGCGCTAGCAATTCTAGACAACCCCGACTTTATCATCCTTGATGAACCAATTAATGGCTTGGATCCAATTGGAATTAAAGAGATTCGTGACACCCTAAAAAAACTAAATGAGGAAAATGGCATTACCCTACTTATCTCTAGCCATATTCTATCAGAGCTCTATCTAATCGCTAATCACTTTTGTTTCATTGAAAAAGGAAAAGTAATCAAAGAATTATCGAAAGAAGAACTTGATTTAGAATGTAGTAAATGTATTGTTATCAAAGTAGAAAATACCAAAAAAGCAACTGTAATATTAGAAAAAGAATTACATACAACAAATTACAAAGTAATCAACAAGCAAGAAATCAGGCTTTACGATTATTTGGATAATTCTGCAAAAGTAAATAAATGTTTAGTTAAAGAAAATATCGACGTAATCAGTATCTACGAATCAGGGATTTCACTTGAAGAATATTTTGATACGTTAATAAAGGAAGGAGATGCATCATGCTAAATCTAATTAAAGCAGACTTATATCGAGTATTTAAAGGAAAGTCTATCTATATAGCACTAATTATCCTACTCTCCCTAATTAGCATCAGCTGTTTTACCATGAGTCCAGGTCATATTGGAATTGCCGCTACTAAAGATACATCAGATGTCATTTACGATGAAGAATTAAATCAAAAATTAAGTGATACCAATTCTATTATAGAAACTAGAAGACTAGTAAAAGAATATGGAAGTTATCCTATAGATAAATTACAACTAGGCGCTAATATAAATCTCTATTATTTCTTCATTATTATCGTCGCAGTCGTATTAGTGAATGATTTATCAAACTCAACAGCAAAAAACACTTTATCTTCCGCCATTTCTAGAAAAAAATATTATGCATCAAAACTCATTACTTGCCTATTACTAGGTACTGGATTAATCTTAATGAACAATTATGTCGGTTATTTTTTAAATCTAATCATGAACGGGACTAACTTCTCATCAGGAATTTTAGAAATTACCAAATTAACAATACTTCAATTACCTATTCTATATGGTATAATAAGTTTACTAGTATGTTTAGGATTCTGCTTCAAAAAAAGTGCTAACTTTAATAGTATTACTATTCCTTTGATTATCCTTGTTCAATTAACCATCATGGGAATAGCAACATTATTCCATCTTGATGCTAATCACCTTCTTAGTTACGAACTACAATATATACTGACCAATCTAGTAACCAATCAAACAACAACTTATTTGGTAAAAACTACCCTACTTGGACTAATTTACTTTATTGGCTTTACCGCAATTGGATATACTGTATTCAAAAAAGCAGAAATCAAATAGAAAGGTACGTGATAATATGATCGTAGTAATGATCATTTCTCTTTTGATCAACTTCATCCTTATCACGTATCTTTTTCTCATAAAAAAAGAAGAAAAAAGAATTACTAAAGAATTAAAACAACGTAAACTTCAAGAATCAAATTTAAGCATTCACCAAGAAATTCCCTCTCATACTATTAATCAGCTACTTCAAGAAATCAACGAACTACTCAAAAAAGTTAATCATCAAAGAATCGAAGTCGAGCGTCAAAATAAAGCCTTAAAAAAAATGGTCGTTAACATTTCCCATGATTTACGGACACCCCTCACTACATCACTTGGTTACTTAGATATACTTACTCATAATGATATCGACGAAAAAACAAAAAATGAATATTTAAAAATAATTATAGATAGATTAAATAAATTAAATATCCTTCTCAACTCTTTTTTTGAACTAGCAAAAGTAGTAACAGGAGATCATCAAATCAACATAGAAAAAATAAATATCATTGGTATTTTAGAAAATTGTATAGCTACCTTTTATGAAGACTTTCATCAAGAAAGGAGAAAAATCGAACTTCAAACTAAAGAAAAAATCATTTACCTAGAAGCAAACACCATAATGTTAACCAGAATATTCGATAATCTAATCATCAATAGTCTTCAACATAGTGATGGTACATTAAAAATAGAAGTAAAAAAAGAAGAAGAAAAAATAATGATCACGTTCACCAATCATCTACTACACCCTATCGACATTGATAGTATCTTCGATGAATTTTATACCTCAGACATTTCTAGAACTAAGGGAAATACTGGACTAGGTTTACACATTGTTAAAGAATATATTGAACAGTTAAAAGGAACAGTTAATGCCCAAAAAGTAAAGAAAAATAATACCTACTATCTAATGATTGAAATCGTTTTTTCTATTTAAACAAGAACAAAATGAAAAATAAATTTTTCATGTCCCAGTCGTTACCTCCTAGGGTTTCTGCTTCATCGATAAAGTAACCTTTATTCTCCACAGACTTAACTTCCGATAGTCGCTACCGTAGTTTTTTGTTCTTATTTTATTTGTATTTTTTTCTCGACTATATTAACTCTTTTACATATTTCTTTATTCCCTCAAATAATATATTTTGACTAGCATTG
>CALVOU010000028.1 GCA_944350365.1 uncultured Bacilli bacterium | reverse complement strand
AATAGAATGGCTATTTTTTTCTTCGTCTTATAATAATTACTACTTCCTTTTTCTCTCCTAGCTAATTCTCTTTGTTTCCTCTTGATTCTTTTTTCATATTTTTCTATGATTCTCTCATTCTTTATCTTTTCTCCATTACTTGTAATTACAACATCTTTTATTCCTAAATCTATTCCTACTATTCTTTTAGGGATAATCTTTGCTACAAGATGATTTACTTCTACTAATACACTAACATAGTACTTACCACTTGAATACTCACTAATGGTTGCGTTGATTATTCCTCCAGGTAAAGATTCTAAATTTCTATATCCTCTAATCTTTACTTCTTTTAATTTAGGAAGAGTAATCACCTTTCTTTTTAAATCTACTTTTATATTCTCATATTTTCTTCCTTTATAAGCACTAATAATATAATTCGTTCGATAACTTCTTTTTGAACTATACTTTCCTTTAAACTTAGGATAATTTGTTTGTTTATGAAAATAACGTTTAAATGCGTCATCTAAAGCAAACAAGCTACATCTTAAACTACAAGAATCTACTTCTTTTAAGAATGGGTACTCTGAATATAAATTAGGCAAATCTTTAATCATATCAAAACAAGTTAAATGTTCTTTCTTTCTTTTTTCAAGATAATGATTATAAACAAGTCTTGTACAACCAAACGTCTTTTGGATTTGAATGATTTTACTATCATTTGGATAAAGACGAAACTGATAACTTTTATACATATTCATGATGTCATTCCTCCTTGTTGTTCATGGTTAACAAGACTATATCAAACAAGCGTACGCAAATCAAGTAAATTACAAAATTTTCTATTTTTTTATTTTATTCTTCTATATAAAGCAAATCCCTAGTATATAAAAAAATAAAACTAACAACTAGTTCTATTTTTACTTTTTCAAATACTTTTTATTTTTAATCTTAAATTCTTGTCCACATTCTAATCCATAAGTTGAAGCAATATTAGGAATAATAGAATAAATATCATCACGATGAATTCTACCATTCTGGCAAAGAGTTTCTAACGAATCTACCATCTGGCTACCATTTTCTAGTGCTTTATTATACAAATCCATAAAGGATTCCATAGATTGAATCGATTCGTACATAGGATGTAACCATACCTCATGATTCTCATTCAAATAAAGATTTGCTTCCTCTACATCACGATGATAAGAGAAAGAACTTGTTCCCTTTAATAATGGATCTAAAGAATCGAAAATCACTTTTTTGATCCCATATCTATCAAACTTTAAAGTCTTCATAAATAAAGGCATCTGATGAATAGCAATTTCAATTTTATTACCCCCGTTTACAATTCCATAAGTTTTTTCTAAACTCTCATTTAACGTATTCACCAAACTAGAAGAAACTTTACTTTGTCGTTCAAATTCTAGATGTACTGGATAAGTCTTAGGATCGACAAATTCATATTTCTCCATCATATAAATATCTAACAAATTTTCTACTATGCCATGTTGCCAAGTTTTATTTTTAGGATCTCTAGTATGATCCCCCGCATAATAGATAATATATGGATGAGTATAAGCATCTAATATATGATGCATCACATATCCAGGTCCAATAAATAATCGGGTTTGCTCATCTTCAATTGCCCCACTATTACTAGCACTTTTTAAATAATTATAGACAAATTCTTGAAATTTATGCTCTTGTAACAATACAGATTCTTGAACATTTTGATCCAATTTCTTTTGATTCCATATTTTATAAAAATTATAATAAATAAAAAAGTCATGTCCTTGAGCAAAAACAGAATAATCATCATAATTTTTAAAACTAGATAAAGTATTAATATTTAGTTTTTTCTTTAGTTGATGATAAAAAATATCATGTGTCTTTGGTCCTGGCATTTCACTCCCCCTTATCTTATTTTTGAAGAAGCTTTGATTTGATTGGATAATCTTTCGTTGTTCCCTCGTAAATAATTGAATCTTTCAACAATCCGTAATAATCAAATGGTCTAACATTATATGGTTTTTTATCAGAAAAAATGTCAACACCTGCCCCTTGTAAAACCGTAGTAATCCATTCTGAACAAAAATAATGATCTTCAACAGGAACTCCTCTACCACAAAAAAGCATAGATGCCAATCCTAGAAAATTAAACCCTAATTCTTCTCGTCGAGCCCAATATTCTTCCATAACTTTACCAATTTCCTCGTATTGTTTAGGAGTTACTGCTATAGGCATAACCGCAATATGAGCTTTATCCTCTTTTAAAGCAAACATACCACTATAAATACTTTCTTTAATAATTCCACCATTAAAAGGATTATGAAGTTCCTTTCGCGCAAAAGACATCATATTGGTTAATGTATTATCTCTAGATAAAGATACATGAGAATATCCATCGCCAAGATAACGGTTCCAAAACTTCATCTCGGCACGTAACTTAATTAATCTACCTGGTACAGTATCTAAATAACTCGCTACTACATATACTTTATCGTTATTCATAAAACCACCTTTAAGTTTAATTTAAATTCTACTTTTACTTTCTATATCCTATTTGATATTCTTTTGCATTCACTAAAATTTTTCCGCCTACATGCTGTAAATTTGGCAAAAAGTTCCCAGTTTGAAAAGCATCAATATTTTTATCAGACAAATACAAATTACCGCCAATTGCTTCTAAGGAATCCATTTTTTCCCCATCTAACGCTTCAAGATGAGCATCTTTTAAAATAAAACGCATTGACTTAAGCCAATTTTTCTCAATATTTGCCTTATAGGTAAGACTATCTGCACAAGCTAATATCTCGTTCTTATAATTACCCTCCCGATCAGTAAAATCACCTTCTGAAAACACTACTTGATCTGTTGAGCAATTTAACAAGGAAGCAACTTTATGTTTTTGTAGTGAGCGATCAATGGCGTAAGAAAGAACCCCGGTTGCAGTGACAATAGGAAAGGTGACAATTTTTAAATTACGAATAGCCCTTGTTTTAGAGGCACCAGCATGAAAACAATCAGAAGCCTTCAATAATAATTTTTCCGACATCAACGAACGAGCGTTTTCCCTTTCTATTAATCTTAGCATCTCCTTTGATATAATATTTGAATTTTTCATATTCTATCTCCTCATTTCCCTAAACAGCGCATATTATAACACAGACTATTACAATTTGTAAAATTTTTCTAGTTTTAACTGCTCATTTAAAAAATACGTACATGTACTATTCTAACACAGAACCAGATAATTGGAACAAAAAAAGAGAAAACATTACTTTTCGTGATATTTTTTCTTATAATCTTCATAATTTCCAAGATAACTATTTAACTTACAGTTTTCAATAGCGACCACTCTATCAGCTAACTTATTGATAAAATACCGGTCATGAGAAACAAATAAAATAGTACCAGTAAATTCTTTTAATGCTTCTTCTAACATTTCTCTCGTATCAATATCGATATGATTCGTGACTTCATCTAAAATCAAAAAATTAGCTTGTTCTTTAATTAACTCTAACAACTTAAGACGAACCTTTTCTCCACCAGATAAAGTACCTACCCGTTTATAGATGGCATCGTCAAAAAAGAGAAATTTGGCTAAAGTAGCTCGTAAAATAGTCTCGTTGCCTTGAAAATTTTCTCGAACAGTCTCTAGTACCGTTTTATTTTCATCTTCAAAATAAATCTCTTGTGGAAGATATCCAACTACAACCTGACTTCCCAATTTAATTGAAGAAGAATCTGTTTGTTTAGAAGAAATAGACAAAATTTCTTTTACTAATGTAGATTTCCCTGTTCCATTCTTACCAATCAAAGCAACATGTTCTCCGTAGCGAACCAAAAGACTAGTCTTTTTCAATAAGCTTTTATCACCAATAGAAAGAAACAAATCTTCTATTTTTAATACCTCTTTACCAGAACGATGAGCTACTTCAAACTGAAGAGGAAGTTCCTTTTTTTCTTCCGGTTTTGTGAGAACTTCAATTCTATCTAACCTTTTTTGAATACTAGCTGCCCGTTTAAAAAAGGATTCACCATAAGGAGCAGCTAACTTTCCAAACTCCTGTAGTTTTTTTATTTTATTTTTCATCGCTTCGATCATTTTTTGTTGATCTTTATACTTTTCAAATTCAATCATAATTCGTTTCTCATTTTCCAGTTGAAAATACGAATAATTTCCAAAAAACACATCGATCTTACCACCAGACAAAAGCATCGTTTTTGTCGCTACTTGATCTAAAAAGTATCGATCATGGGAAATAATAATCATCGTTCCATCGTAACTTTTTAAATAATTTTCAAACCACTCTAAAGTTTCCATATCTAAATGGTTAGTAGCTTCATCTAAAAGTAATAAAGAAGGCTTTTTTAAAATAAGAAAAGCTAAATAAACAATCGTCTTTTCTCCACCAGATAAGGTTTGAAACTTCCTATCTAACATCTCTTCACTTATCTTAAAGCCAGCGCACACCTTACTGAATAATGTTTCTTTTTCATAACCACCTGCTTCGTGATACGATTGTTCTAAATCACAGTACTGATTACACAATTTTTCTAAACGTTTACTATCCGTTTCTGAAGCAAGTAAATTAGCGACATGATTCATTTTTTCTTCAATTTTTTGAAGAGGAAGAAAGGCACTCATGAGAATTTCTCTAACTAATACTTCTTGATCTACCTGTGGGGGAATTTGTGGAAGATAACCGATCGTAAGTCCCTTGCGTAAAGCCATCTCGCCTTCATCAAAGGTTTCTAAACCAGCTATTATCTTTAATAATGTACTCTTCCCACACCCATTTGAACCAATAAGTGCGACTCTTTCATTCGTACTAATTTTGAAATCAAGTTCTTTGAATAATTCTCTCGTCCCAAAATGTTTACTTGCTTTACTGATGTTTACCTCGATCACGATAATCCCTCCAAATATGAAATCACTACTATTGTATCATGAAAAACACATTACCTTCCAAATTATCTAGAAAATAGAGTAAATTTCTTGAAATAGAAAACTAACTATGTTATGATGAAAAGGTAAGAGCGACTACTCAAGCACCCAAAAGGGAAATATTTAAGTCCATTTAGCTTGAGTACTTGCCTTTGTTTTTTTGGTAAGCACCAATCTATTAGGATTGAGTGCTTTTTTTGTAATCGATTATTTAACTAGAATGAAGAGTAAGACAATTAGTGAAAAAATGATTACTAGTAAAGATGAGATTAGTAGATCTTTCTTAACCATACTAAGCCTCCTTCCTATCGAAGTTGGCAAGCACTCAAAGTATTAAATATTTCCCAGTAAAAAACTAACAAAAAAAGAAAGTAAAAGCAAATGAATCATTTTCTGTTTTACTCTCTTTATATAAGCCAATTATATTTATTCAGTGAAACTCACTGATTTTTATTTACGATATTCGAATTCAAAATCTAAAATTCGTACTTTATCGTTTTCTTTTGCGCCTAACTCTTCTAATTTATCATCGATTCCCATTTTACGAAGTCGTTTGGCGAAACGAAGCACACCTTCCTCAGTCGTAAACTTCGTCATTCTAAATAACTTTTCGATTTCTTCACCATGAACTACCCAAGTTCCATTATCTTCTCTAGTAATCGTATATGGTTCTTCCTTCTTAAACTGATAAAGAACATGTCCTTCAAACTGATCCTCTTCATATAATGGTTCTTCTTGGATTTTTTCTAACATGTCGCCAAGTTCTAACAAGACTGGTTCTAACCCTTCTTGGTTCATCGCACTAATCGGAAATATTTTCGCATCAACCAAAGATTGAAATCTTTCTAAATTTTCTTTAGCTCCTTCGATATCCATCTTATTGGCAATCACAATTTGAGGTTTTTCTATTAATTTTGAACTGAAAGAAGCAAGTTCACGATTAATGAGTAAATAATCTTCATAAGGGTCTCTACCTTCAGATCCTGACATATCAACAACATGCGCAATTACTCTTGTTCGTTCAATATGACGTAAAAACTTATCTCCTAAACCTTCTCCATGGCTAGCCCCTTCGATTAATCCAGGCAAATCAGCCATTACAAAAGTACGATTTTTTTTATCTTTAACTACTCCTAAATTAGGGGTGAGTGTCGTAAAGTGATAAGCAGCAATTTTCGGTTTTGCCTTAGACACCATCGAGATTAAAGTACTTTTTCCCACACTTGGTAAACCAACTAAACCAACGTCCGCTAATAATTTTAATTCTACTTTAATATATTTCACTTCACCAGGTTCACCGTTTTCACTATAATTAGGGGCTGGATTACTTGGCGTCTTAAAAGCAGTATTTCCGCGACCACCACGACCACCATAAGCAACCACTACTTCATCATCTTTTCCACGTAAATCCGCTAAGATTAACCCACTATCGGTATCCGTAATAACTGTTCCTTGGGGAACTTTAATCACAATATCTTCACTATTTTTTCCGTTACAGTTTTTACCCGTACCATTTTCGCCTTTTTTTCCTTTGATAATCTTATGATAACGTAAATCTAATAAAGTATGTAACCCTTGGTCGACTTTAAAAATAATATTACTACCACGGCCACCATTTCCACCATAAGGCCCTCCCATCGGAATATATTTTTCCCGACGAAAAGCAGTACAACCATCACCACCATTACCGGCATGAATCTCCATATACACTTCATCAATAAACATAAAAACACCTCCCTCTTTTTACCTCTAATTAATGATTAGGCTTATAATAGTTATCACCTAATTTTTTCGCTAGTAACTTAGTCTTTCCATTTTCACCAATAGATACAATATCAACGACGCCTTTTTCTTTAGGAATCCTTCCAATAACTACTCTACCATTAACAGGTAAAGCAAGTAATTGATCAGAAACTACGCCTAATAAATATAATTTCTGAATCTCATAAATATCTTCTGACCAACTACCATTTTTACTTCTACCAAGCATAGGAAAAGAAATCCCTGTTTTTTCACTCAAATAAGGTATCTGATCTAACAGTTCGCTAATTGTATCAGAATACGCTACAATCTTATCCGGATAAAAACCGGCGATATTAACGCCATTAGGAAGTGGAATAAGCATCTGAGCGACATCTGGTGCTTCTTCTATTGAAGTCACCTCTTTTGGCCACTCATCTACCTTCCATTCACACTCACTAAATAATTGATTGACATTTTCTTTTGTTAATTTCATATAAGCCTCCATCATAATAAAAAAAGAATAGCGCTGTCACTATTCTTCTACTACTGGGTAAACACTTGCTTTCTTCTTATCTTTTCCAAGTCGTTCGAATCTGACAATACCAGATACTTTAGCAAATAACGTATCATCATTTCCTCTACCTACGTTTACACCAGGCATAATCTTAGTACCTCTTTGACGATAGATAATAGATCCTGCTGTTACAAACTCACCGTCAGCAGCTTTAGCTCCTAATCTGCGTCCTGCTGAATCACGACCGTTAGCCGTAGAACCTTGTCCTTTATGGTGAGCAAAATATTGGATATTTAATACTAATCTACACATATTCGCTTTCCTCCTTACTTTACTATAATATTTTTAGGGTAATTAACTTGTAATTCTTTCAATAATTCAATCATATTCCATAATAACTTCTGTCCGATTTCATCATCGCGTTGAACGATCAACTTCATTTGATCTTTCTTTTCTTCTACCGTTAAAAAGCCAGATACCACACTATCAATGCCATTTACTGTAGTAATCACGATACTACTCACACTACTACAAACAATATCTTTACCAAAATCAGCATAATTAGCGTGTCCCGTAATGGTTACCTCACAAACAGAAGACTGATTATATTTTACTTTTACGACTATCACGAAATTTACCCATTAATCTTTTTAATTTCTACTTTTGTATAAGGCTGTCTGTGACCAAGTGTTCTACGATTACTACGGTCTTTGCTCTTATATTTGAATACACGAATCTTCTTTTGTTTACCGTGTTTTACAATAACACCTTCAACATTTGCTTTTTCTACGTAAGGATTTCCAATCTTACTATCGAGCATTAAAACCTCATTAAATACAATTTTGTCTCCTTCATTACCGTCTAATTTTTCTACGAAAATTACACTTCCTTCAGAAACTAAATATTGCTTTCCACCTGTTTTAATTACTGCGTTCATTACTATACCTCCTTTATCATTTTCTAGACTCACTCTTAAGGTACAAATTACTTTGTTTTTCTAACCTTTTCAATGTGGTTTGAAGACTAGAGGTCTCAAACATCTAGAATAATACCATAAACATACCAACAAGTCAAATAATTTCGCGATTTTTGTGATAATATTAGTGCTTTTTCTTATTTAGTTTTACACTTATCTATGATAATTAACGGAACGAACACTTCGTCTTCTGTATATCCAGCATGATGAGAAAATAATACCGCATCTCCTTCTGAAATTAAGCATTTATTCGAGTTTTCCGCTATCGCGATAAAGTCCCCAATCGCACTTTCAAATAACGGGTTGGGATTTCCATCTCCAAATAATTGACTATTTATGACTTCTTCCTTATCATACAAAGAAAAGTATTCACCAAACAACTCTTGAAACTTTTCTTTAAACTTATCTTTCCAGCCCTCTTTTACTTTAAAGGATACCGCACGTTGCTCAATGGAAGGGGTTCGTTCTAACATATTGACGACTTCCGGATAATCATTTAAATAAATAGGTTCTACTTGAATATGACCATGATCAGCAAGAACAATAACTACAGTATCGGTTAATTCCTTACATAACGCTTCTACTTTATCATTTCTTATTTTTATTAATCGTTTAACTTCTTCACTATCTGGGCCAAGTATATGCATCGAGTGATCTGGTTCATCATCATAAGCATAAATAAACTTCTTACCAGAAGAATTAACTTCCTTTTTTATTCTATCTAACATTTCATCTAAATTAGAATACTTGTTTTCACCAAACGGAAAGAGTTCCCTTGCTTGATAAAGACCAATCTCATTGATTTCACTAGCAATTGTCTTTGTTACCAATAAATCTCTCACCGTTAAAAACTCTTCACATAGTTCTTCTTTTCCTTTTTCACTATTCAAAAATAAAGTAATTGTTTTATCGATCGGTTCAATATAAGTATCCCACCCTAGCCAACCGTGTTCTACGGGATTTAGTCCTGTTCTTATCGAAGTAGTGGCCGCTGTTGTTGTAGCAGGAAAAACAGTAGTGATATCTTTTACTCTTTCCTTAAGGAAAAAAGAATTCTTATCTAAGCTTCGTTCTAATATTCTAGAACCCATCCCATCAAATAAAATCATTACCACATTACTCGGCTTTCTTTCCTCTAATAATTGATCAAGAAAAGAATTGGTTTGATGTGGATACGTTAAATCAAAATATTTTCTAATCGAACAGGCAATATTGGTTAAACAATCCTGATAATTATTTTTTACTTGCATATTTTTCTCCCTCACTATTTATAGAAATATATTTTTCATATACTGGAGCATAGGTATCGATTGCTTGATTGACATCAATAATATAATCTTGAACCATACAATGTGTATGAACATCATCATAATATTTACGGACTAATTTTCCATCCAACGCTTGCATTGTTTTCGCTAACAATCTTAATATCGATATAGTCCACCTACACCATTAATTCCCGAATGATAGGTATAAAATTTTCAATATAGTTAATTATTTCTCCTTCCTGTTCCTTACTAGGCTTTACTAGTTTTAATCTATCCATTTTTTCACTCCCCATCTCTAACTTTCTTTTTTACTGTTACATAATAAATTTCTTTTTCTTCACACTTACTTTTTCCTACTTTACTTCATAATCTTACTCAAAAAAGTCACGAGTAATCTTCTCGTGACTCCAAATACATGTGTAGGTAAAAACTTACCCGAGACAGCTCACAATTACTTGCTTATATCTCCTCACTTGTCAAAATCATATATAAAAACGAAGGAAAAGTCAAGAAAAAATCGCCTAACTTAGCCTTAAAGAGAGAAAATTAAGTTTTCTCTCTTTAAAAGTACTCAATAGTTTCAGCGATAAAATCTTACTATTTATTCTATGTCTTTCTATTTTATATCTTAGGACGAATTCGTTTTTGAAACCCATTTTGATTTTGCTTATTTTTTACTTGTTTCAAACTAACAAATAAAGTTCCTTTAGTAATAGGGATATTCTTTTCATTTAATATATTTAAGGCCTGTTGAAATTCATTAACATTAAAATTAATCACTTGATCTCTTAAACAAATACGACTTCCTATTAACCCAATTGAACTTCTTTTCATAGTAGTAATTTCAGTATCAGATAGTGGTTTAAACAGTTCTTTATTTTTAGCCATATAATTTACAATAATTTGTTTTTCATTACTAAGATTGCCTAAACTCCCTGCCATTTGGGCAATAAAAGAAGGAGCATAACCATATGTTTCGAAATGTTTAAACACGTCATAAGGAACCTTTTCTCGATTACATTTTACAATATCAGCAGAAACTTCACAAACCATTCTTCTCATATTACGCAAAAACTTAGCTGTTGTTACGCGAGTTTTCTGATCAACTAATTCTGATATTTCAACATCCACTTGACGACATAATTTTCTTAAAAAATCAAACTCTTTTCGTTCAATATCAGTATGTAAACAAAATTTTGTAATCGTATCTTCATCAGCATCAACGAATTGGCTCATTACAGCAATAGCTTTTTCACCAAACTCATTAATTAATATTTTTTTTCTTTCCTGAAATCTGATTTTCTGTGATTCACTTTGTTTAGCATATTGTAATTCTTTCATTTTCGTTCTTGCTAAATGATAAACTTCTTTTAACTCTGGATCATTTTCTTTTTGTAAAAATTGCCTAAGTAATCTTCTCTGCTTTTCACAAGAAATAGAAAACCTTTTTTCAGCATAATCATAAAACTCTTGTATACCAGTAAGAGAATCAGCAAGTCTAAGAAAAGTAGATATCAATAATAATGCTTGTTTTGTTTCTATAAGTTCTTTCTTCATCGTTGATACAGCAGAAAGTAAACTTTCTTTATTTGCCTTAAAACTAATTAACCAAGAGATAATTGAGTCCAATTCTGCTGTTTGTTCTTCAGGCAATTGTTTTTTAGCACATTGAATATATTCTAAATAATACGCTAGTTTTTCCTGTAAATTTTCAATACCCTCAAAAGGATCATCCTCATTTTGCTTTTTCTTTTCTAAATCTTTAACCACTTCTAAACTTTCACGATTAAACCGTCGTTGATATTCTTCCAAACCATAATGAACTAATTCTAACCTTACCGATTTTGACCTGATTTGGTAGTGAGTATACAAATAATTATCTAACTTACCCCAATTTTTTAAAATAGAAGAAGGAATTTCATCAATATGCTCAATAACCCACTGCTTTTCTCGTTCATTACTCTTTACATAAGTAAAGTGATGGTCAATTGAATCTTTAAAATATTTTTTATCCCGATTTCTTAACCAATCCACCAATGAACCAAATATTACTTGATCTTCTACAGGAACAAAATGTTTAACAAAATGTTCAAATGTATAGTCCCTACTATTTCTCATTTTTTCAACAAGTCCTATTAATCGTTCATAATTTTCTTTAGTATAGATTTTCTTTTCCAATGCTAAAATTTGATCAACAGTACGTTTTAAGGTCGGAAATTCATTCTGTCCAATTTCTGTTTCTAAAAATGTTTGAGCTGAACCAAAAGTCTCATAAGGAATGTTCATTAAATATTCCCACTTTCTTCTCTTCATCCAACCAATTTCATGTGATTTGGCAATCAAACGATAATCGTAATATAAAGAAAAATCAAAATTACTAGTTCCATCTTCTTTTATTGCCGAAAAATCTAAACCGGTGGAATTAACAAAGTGACAAAAATCATCAAAATCAAACGCAAAATGATCTAATCTATATTTATTTTCTAAAGATTGAATCTGATTAAATAGCCAAAATCTTTTCTCCCAATCTTTTAGATGCGTAAGATAATAATGAGGTGACTCCATTGCGGAATCTTTAAAGTGCTTAGATTTATCATTATCTACTTCTTGTATATTTTGAATGGCTTCAGCAACTGAAAATTCTTTTTCTTGTCCATTTAACATAGTATCCTCCCCTTTTCTGAGTGGCTATTATAGCATAAAAAGGATATTCACGCAAATAAACACTATCAGAAAAGTACAAAAAACTAGAGACTTCTCTAGTTACATTTTCTAATAACAAGCATTATATTATCTAGTTTTCTTTTTGACAAAACCAGATGATTTCGTTTTTTCCTTTTCTTCTAATGGCGGATATATCTCTGCTAAATTAGGAAAATAATGGATGCCAAGCTCTTTGTTTAAAATTTTCTCATCTTTTTCCATTTCTTGTTTTATCTTGGTACATACTCCGGATTTATCCAATAAAATTTCCGCATTAAATAAATAATTCCATCTTCTTAATTCTGAAGGATTTAAAGCTAATAAAGTGTAACGAAAACTACAATCATAATCAAGCCTTAAAGTCAAACCAAATCTATGTAAATTATCGTCCTGAGCATATTCTCCATTATAAAAGCCAATATGATCAATAAAATAGCTATCAAAAATATCTGTTACTAACGTAATCACTAGTGCTGATCCACCCTCTCTTGTATAGGGAGCAAAAAAAGAAAAGTAAACACAATCTATACCCCTATCTTTCACAAGAATCTTCTTTAAACGAGCCAATTCTCTAACTATATTATCTTTCTGTTCTTCAGTAATCATATAATCGTTTCCATATTAAGTCCTCCGTGTTTATGCCTATAAGTATAACATAAATCTCAACTGTCCAGTACCAAAACAAAGGAAAACAGTTTATTTCCTGATTAATTCACCATATTCTTAAAACTAGCTAAACTAGTGTTTTTGTAAATAATATAACGAGGGATATAATACTTGTTGGATTTTCTAGTTGCCTTTTTATTCCCACCAACAAAAGCAAGAGAAAAACCAGATTCTTTAACGGCTTCCACTAACGTAGTATTCGTCTGATAGAATGGATAACAGAAAGCCAACTGACTACCTATCGTATCAATAGAAGTTTTAAGATCCGCTTTTAGTTCTTCTTTAGATAATATTAAGGTCTTATACCCACATCGATCATTTATACAATAATGATTATGATGAAGATCATGACCATGAGACTCTATTTCTAAATAAGAGGAAGAGGAATAGCGTGACATTGGCCACCAACCACTAATTAAAAATAACGTTGCTGGCATCTGATATTCTTCTAAAATAGCCGGTAACAAATCAAAAGTACCTGCTGCCCCATCGTCAATTGTAATTAAAACACTCTTTTGGTCAAATTCAATCTTTCCATCCATCCAATCGTTAAATTCCTGCATCGTAAGTACCTTAAAATTATTTTCTTTTAAATAATCTAATTGTTTTCGAAAATTAGTCATAGAAATACATATGGATTCAGTACAATCCCCTTTCGTTTCATCATAAAAGAAATGATAATTTAAAACAGCGACTTCTTGAATAGGATTTTCAATATATTTGACCCCATTTAACATATCCGTAATTCGTTCTTTAGAGGTATCATTGGTAATAAGATAATAAAAATATTCACTGTCCCCTACTTGTAGTTGTTGATCACCTTCTTGAAAAGAGGTATTAACGTCTATTTCTAAGGAATAAGAATAAGCTGAAACAAGTTCTTGTAATTCTTGCTGCTGTTCCTGATTTCCTAATAATAAAATCTTTTTATCCGGAAGATCCCCTTCCCCTTTTATCCAATGTAGAAAGTCCGAGTAAGTAATGGTTGTATACCCCTGTTCTTGAAATAACGAGAAAACTTCTCTCACCTTTTCCTCACCAATATCGGAAGATAGAGTAAAAGTACTTAACCTTTCAAGTCTAGGAATATCTTCCTTATCCTGAATAGAAAAATCACCGCCTATAGAATAAATATTGTCTAAAAACTTCACATAATAAGTATCTCCCACCTGTAATACGACATCAAAAGAAAGAGAATCATCAATAGAAAACACTAATCTTTCTCCATCATATAATTCCACTTTTTTGGTGGTTACTACTTTGGTAAAAATAAAATTTTGAAAAGAATCATTCGAAGTATAAGAGCTCTTCTCTAAATCTTGGTAATCAATATAGTAATCCATTCCCGAAATTTTAAAGAAAGTATCTGTTGAATCATCAATTACCATTTCTTCTAAGGGAAGATTTATCCCTTCGGAAACAGTTCCTACTTCTACATATCGTTTATTTTCTTTCTGGTACAATTTTTTCGTAGTTAACGTTTTTACCCTTAAAGCATAATGTTCTTTGATTTCATTAACTTTCTCCTGTTCGTTTTTTCGACTTAAATATTGATTTACTCCAAAAATAGCTAAGACAACTAAAATACTACCAAAAATAAATACGACAGTTAACCATATTTTTTTCTTCATATTTTCACCTATCTTAACTATACCATGAAGATAAGAAAATAGAAAAACAAATTCGTAAATTTTTTCTATTCTTTTTATTTTGCCTTAATTTTTTATGAAAGAAGTCAACAATAGTCTACTCTTAAATATACCATTATACAAAACAAAAGAACTCAATCTAATCTCCTAATGGAAATTGATAAAGTTCTTTCACTTTTTCTTTACCTCGAGTAGATGGAATCAATTCTAAAACCGAGGATTCACTAACCGAATTATTACTATTTGAACTAGCTTTTTCCCGATAATAATAAAATTCATTTGCCAAACTTAGCTCTGGTTGAACCTGATGATACCTCGCAAAATGATTTGTTTCCAAAAGGCGATAACGCCAATACAAATCAAATAACATTTCATAATAGGAGTTTCTAAGTTCATTACTATCATAAACCTCTATCTGATAATACTTGGCTTCATTAAGTTTTTCTAGTCGGGATTCGAATTGATTATAACGCTTAGCTAATTCTTGAAGCAAGAGTTCGTCTAACTTAGCCAAGTCTTCTTTAGAAAGTGAATCTTCTTGCCTTATCACTCGAAAATAATCTTGAATAAAATTCTTCTCCCGTTCTATAAAGTAATCAATTCCCATATGTACCACTTCACTTCGCCATTCGTACATCGCTACTTGCTTAGGAAAAATCTCTATATCTGGACCATTAAGGTTAGAAAGACGATCGATAAATTCCTGAAATTGATGAGAGTTTCCTCCTACTTCTAAATAATTACGACAAATATCGGCATAAGGATAAGCAAAAGGTAAATAAGATAATTCTGGATTCAAAAGGGATAAAAACATCTGATAGTAAAGTACCTCTTCAGTTTCCAAAATTTCTTTAAAATCAAACGCATATTCTGGATAGTTTTCATTTAAGAAAAGAAGACTATTATAATAAGAAAAATTAGAATAATTTCTTTCATGACGATTCTCCGTAAAATCCTCTGAAGCATAATACCTACCAGACAAAGAATATTCATAGCTACAGTCCTCTAACATCGCACATAAAGATAATTCTAAACAATAACGAGGATAGTCAAGATGAAGAGCATCAAAATAAATCGTACCACCATTCACATTTCCGCTACGGTCATACCCTACTGAATAAAAAAGTGAAGTATCTTCTAATGGCTCTAATGCCAAACGAATTTCTACCTTTTGAAGTTTATCTTTAAAAAGACGTTTACTATTATCATCTAGTTTTTCATAAAACTCTTCACAACGATGGATAAAAAGAGCATATTGATCAAGTGCCAAAATATTCTCTTTATATTTTTCCTTTTCTTCTGCTGTTAAACTATCTTCTATTCTACTGACTAAAATTTCATGGATACTTCTATCATCTACTTCTAAGTGATCTAACATTTCTTGATAAAACGGATACGAATCACGATAATTCTTCTCTTGGTACGCTTTCATTCCCATCATACTTGTACTACCTAAAGCAAGTGTTAAATAAGCAATCAATCCAAGTTTCTTGTATTGAAGAAATTGTTTCTTCTTCGCTAAAGGCACCGCTTCTTCTAAAAATTTAGTTTCATAATCATAAATATCCTCATAAAGTAAACACTCAGCAAGTTCTTGTTGTAAAGCTTCTTCGAACAGCTTGGAAGACACAATATAATCTTTTAATTCTTGATAAACCCTTGTCGGAATAAACTTATAATTTTCATCCTCTACTTTGAAGATAAAAAGAAAAGAGCCATTACTTGCTCGGAAAAAAGCATACCATTTTCCCACATAGTAAAATCTAACTGGCTCTTCTGTCGAAAACCACTTCTGTATTTGTTGTTTTGTCATGTTTTCCCCCTGTTTTCATTTACACTTCTTGAATTACGGTAATAATCATTGGTTTACATTCTGTCTCCCGATAAAAATATTTACCAAGAGATTCACGTACTTCATTTTTTATTTTTGTATAATCAACACGATGACTTTCTTCATTCGTATTTCGTTCGATAATTTCTTGAGAAACTCGCTTTGTCTCCGCAATCAAATCTTGATTTTCTTTGACAAAAATAAATCCACGAGTCACAATCTCTGGCCCTGCTAAAATCTTTTTTGTCGCTCGATCTAGTGTGGCGCTGATAATGACAATTCCATTTTCGCCTAACATTTCTCTATCTTTTAAGACAAGTTCTCCAATATCCCCTTGATTTTTTCCATCAATTAACACTTCATCGATATCGATATGTTCCTTAGTATCCACTAATTCCCCATTCTGGAAAGTTACCACATCACCATTTTGTTTTAATAAAATATTTTCTTTTTTAATACCAAGTTCTTCCGCCACTTCAGCATTCATATACTGATGACGATATTCTCCCTTAACTGGAAAATAATACTTTGGATTCATTAAATTAATCATTAACATCAAATCTTCACGAGATGCGTGATGTAGTAAATGTTTCTTACTAGACAAACAAACCGCATTGACATTAGCCTTCGCAATATCATCCATCACTAAAGCAAGCCTTTTCTCAATTCCTTCGTAACTTGGCTCAGTAATAAAAATCGTATCCGTTTCTTTTAATTTAATATATTTGTCAAATCCACGAATAATTCTTTCCAAGTTCGCAAATGGTTTTTCCTTTTCATCAGAAATTAAGACAACTACTCCCTTATCTGACAAATTAGATAAATCCCCAATTCGATCCTGATCAATAGTAAGATATTTTAACTCGATAGCTTTATGAATTAGTTCCTGTAATCCTTTTCCCATAACGACAATCTTACGATGAGTTTTCATTACCTCATTAAAAATCTCTTGTACCCGATAAATATGAGCGGGAAGAATAGTCGCAATAATACGATCTTCATTTTTACTAAGTACTTCACGAATAAAATCACTTACTCGATTATTAGGTGAAGTATGTCCTTGTTTTTCGGCATAAAACGATTCGCAAAGTAGGCAAAGTACGCCTTGTTTTCCAACATAAGCAAGTTTACCAATATCTGTTTTATAGTTCCCCATCATCGTCGAATCGAAAACGAAATCTCCTGTATAAACGATTGCGCCATCCTTCGTATAAAGAACATAACATACTGCATCAGGAATAGAATGCGTCACACTGATCGGAAATACTACTAAATCATTACCAAAATCAATCTTAGAATGTGGGCGAATCTCTTTTAATCTAGCATGCTCAATTCCCGCTTCTCTTAATTCATTTTTTACAATTTCCATCGTAAATTTTGTTGCATAAACGCTAACTTCTGGTAAAGCAAGTAACACATCACTAATTGCTCCCATATTACTCTCGTGTCCATGAGTTAAGAAAATTCCTCGAATCTTCTTTCTATTTTGAATCAAATAATCAAGGTTAGGAATAATATAATCTACCCCTAACATCTTAGAAGTCGCAAATTTTAATCCCGCATCAAAAACAAAAAATTGATCGTCAACATCGACGACATACATATTTTTTCCATTTTCATTCAAGCCACCTAAGGCTACTATCTTAATTTTACTCAATTTTTTCCTCCTCTTTTCTTTTTTTGATATTTTTTTACTTTTTTCTGTAACAATAAAATATAATTGGCATAATCCAATTCACTATCTTCTAATTCGTGTTCGACATACTCTACAGGATCTACACGATTAAGTTCAACATAATCCGATAATAGATGTGCCATTTCCTGTTGTAATCGGTAAACTTCTTTCAACATCTGCCATTTTTTCTTAGAAATCTTTTTCGTTCTTAGCTGTTCTAATTCCGCAACAAGAAAGTTCTGAACATTGATCAAAACAGTATATTGATTTTGAAATAACGGGTCAGTAAAAAACAAAGGATTAGAAGTTGCTAGTACTAAAGACTCTATTAAATAGGCACGATCCTCTTCGGCATATATAGAATACATGTCTACTTTTTTTCTAATTTTCTTTTGTTGTTTTCCCATAATTTACCCCTAAAATTTAACGTGCAAGTTTTTCTAATGCACTCCTAGCCGCTTCTTGTTCAGCTTCTTTTTTACTATTTGCTGAACCAGTCCCATAAATAATATCATCAACACTAACTTGAACAGTAAAAGTACGTTGATGTGGCGGTCCTTCTTCTTTAATTACTTTGTACTGAAGCGTTCTTTGTTCCGTCTGAATAAACTCTTGTAAAGCACTTTTATAATCATGAAAAAAACTAATCGATTCATCTTCAATATAAGGAACAATAATCTCTAATAGTACCTTTCTTACCGTATCATAACCCAAATCCAAATAAATAGCCCCCATAAAGGCTTCAAAAATATCGGCCAAGATCACTTTCTTGTACCTACCGCCTTCTAATTCTTCACCATGTCCTACTTTAATATAATTACTGAACTCTAAATCTGACGCATAACGAAAACAAGCATTTTCACAAACATAACTCGCTCTAATTTTCGTCATATCGCCCTCTTTTTTATCAGAATGTCGATATAAATAATCACTAACTACTAAATCTAAAACCGCATCTCCTAAAAACTCTAAACGTTCATAATCCGCTTTTAAATGTCGCTCATTGACATAAGAGGAATGCGAAAAAGCAAGTCGATATAAATCTTTATTGTTAGGTACAATCCCTAACTTTTGAAACAATTTATCCATTCTTCACCACTCTTTCCTTTTATTCATTTTAAATAAGACAAAGTTCCAAATACATTTAACATCTTACTACAAAACGAAGGATTAATCAAGGATATTTATTTTTGAGTTCCGGTATTTTACAGAAAATTTATATAAGGTCATAATAATTTTTAAGGTTTTGATAAAATCTTTCAAAA
>CALVOU010000027.1 GCA_944350365.1 uncultured Bacilli bacterium | reverse complement strand
ATGCAACACTTTTCATTTGAACGATTAACTGCAATTATTTCTATTTTTTAGGTTGCATTTACTTTTTCAGTTCAGTACTATTTCAAATTTATGTTTAAAATTTTATTGACTTTCTTAATTAAGAATGTTATATTATATACGCTAATAAATTTAGGTTTTGCTGTCTAGGCAAAACTTATATTTAGATAGAAAATGATACACCTGGATATGTGTAAAGAAAGGAGAGAAAAATACAATGCCTACAGTGAATCAATTAGTTAAGAAAAATAGAACTGATAAGACGAGAAAAAGCAAATCTCCAGTATTAGGATTTGGATTAAATACTATTCAAAGAAAAACTACTACTTTAGCTTCACCTCAGAAGCGTGGAGTTTGTACTCGTGTAGGAACAAAGACACCAAAGAAACCTAACTCTGCATTAAGAAAATATGCTCGTGTTCGTTTATCTAACGGAAAAGAAGTAGATACTTATATTCCTGGTGAAGGACACAACTTACAAGAGCACAGTGTAGTTTTAGTTCGTGGTGGACGTGTTAAGGACTTGATTGGTGTTCGTTATCATATTATTCGTGGTACTTTAGATACAGCTGGTGTAAAAGATAGAAAACAAGGTCGTTCTAAATACGGAGCAAAGAAACCAAAAGATAAAAAGTAAAATTGTAATTAGGGAAGGAGGATAAAATCATGCGTAAAAGACAAGCAGTAAAGAGAGATGTTTTACCAGATCCAATATACAATTCAAAAGTGGTTACTAAGTTAATCAACAGAATGATGATTGGTGGTAAAAGAGGTAAAGCTCAATCTATTTTATATGATGCTTTTGATATCGTTAAGGAAAAAACTGGAGAAAATCCACTTGATGTATTCAATAAGGCATTAGAAAATATTAAACCACTACTTGAAGTTAAATCACGTCGTGTTGGTGGTTCTAATTATCAAGTACCTATCGAAGTTAGTGCTGAAAGAAGTCAGGCATTAGGTCTTCGTTGGTTAGTAAATTATGCTAGATTAAGAGGCGGAAAAGGTATGGCTGAAAATTTAGCAAATGAAATTATCGATGCATCAAACGGAACAGGTGCAGCAGTTAAAAAACGTGAAGATACCCATAGAATGGCAGAGGCTAACAAGGCATTTGCTCATTACCGTTGGTAGGAAAGGAGAATATATGGCTCGTGATACGTCATTAGAACATACAAGAAATTTTGGAATTATGGCACACATCGATGCTGGTAAGACAACGACGACTGAACGTGTTTTATTCCATACAAAGAAAATTCATAAAATTGGAGAAACTCATGATGGAGAATCTCAAATGGACTGGATGGCTCAAGAGCAAGAACGTGGTATAACGATTACTTCAGCAGCAACAACTGCTTATTGGAAGGGTTATCGTATGAATATCATCGATACTCCAGGACACGTAGACTTTACAGTAGAAGTTAGTCGTAGTTTGAGAGTTTTGGATGGAGCAGTTGCTTTATTAGATGCTCAAGCCGGTGTAGAACCTCAAACTGAAACTGTTTGGCGTCAAGCTACTGAGTTTTCAGTTCCTCGTATTATTTTTGCGAATAAGATGGATAAGATGGGGGCTAACTTTGAATATACGTTATCCACAATCAAATCTAGATTAGGCGTAAATGCTAAACCAATCGAATGGCCAATTGGAGCTGAAGATGAGTTCCATGGAGTTATCGATTTAGTTACTATGAAAGCTTACGAATTTGATGGTAACCAAGAAGAAAATGCAAAAGAAATCGAAATTCCAGCTGACTTAAAAGATATCGCTGAAGAAAAACGTAACGATTTAATTGAGGCAGTTGCTGAATTCGATGACGAATTAATGGAAACTTATTTAGATGGTGGAGAGATTTCAACAGACTTAATTAAGAAAGCTATTCGTAAGGGAACACTTGCTGTAGAATTTTTCCCAGTTATGTGCGGTACTGCTTTAGGTAACATGGGAATTAAATTCTTACTTGATGCTGTTGTTGACTATTTACCTGCTCCTACAGATATTGCTTCAATCGAAGGAACAGACTTAGATGGAAATCCAGCAGTAAGACATCCGTCTGATTCAGAACCATTCTCAGCTTTAGCATTCAAAGTAATGACCGATCCATTTGTTGGAAGATTAACATTCTTCCGTGTATATTCTGGACATTTATCTAGTGGTAGTTATGTACTTAACTCTACTAAAGATGTTAAAGAAAGAGTTGGACGTTTATTATTGATGCATGCAAATAACAGAACAGAAATTTCAGAAGTATATACTGGAGATATCGCTGCTATTGTTGGATTAAAGAATACAACGACTGGAGATACTCTATGTGATGAAAAGAAACCAGTTATTTTGGAATCTATGGAATTCCCTGAACCAGTTATTCAGTTGGCTGTAGAACCTAAATCAAAAGCTGATCAAGATAAGATGGGAATTGCCCTACAAAAATTAGCTGAAGAAGATCCAACTTTCAAAGTTCATACTGATCATGAAACAGGACAGACAGTAATCTCTGGTATGGGTGAGTTACACTTAGATGTATTAGTTGATCGTATGAAGAGAGAATTCCAAGTTGAAGCGAATATTGGTCAACCACAAGTTGCTTATCGTGAAACAATTCGTCAAACTGCTGATTGTGAAGGTAAATACATTAAACAATCTGGTGGACGTGGACAATATGGTCACGTATGGGTAAAATTTGAACCAAATCCTGATAAGGGTTATGAATTCGTTGATGCGATCGTTGGTGGTGTAGTTCCTCGTGAATACATTCCAGTAGTAGATAAAGGTTTACAAGAAGCATTACAAACAGGTATTTTAGCTGGATATCCAATGATTGATGTTAAGTGTACATTATTTGATGGTTCTTACCATGATGTCGACTCTAATGAGATGGCATTTAAGATCGCAGCTAGTATGGCACTTAAAGAGGCTAAAAACAAATGTAAGCCAGTTTTACTTGAACCAATCATGAAGGTAGAAGTTACTACTCCAGATGAGTATTTTGGTAACGTAATGGGTGATTTAACTTCTCGTCGTGGTAGACCATTAGGTCAAGAATCAGTAGGGAATGCGATTCGTTTAGATGCGATGGTACCACTTTCTGAAATGTTTGGTTATGCGACAAGTTTACGTTCTAGTACACAAGGTCGTGGAAACTTTGTTATGGTATTTGATCATTACGAAGAAGTACCAAAAAATATCGCTGAAGAAATCATTAAGAAAAGCGGTAATTAAAAGTTAATAACGGAGAAAAACCGTTATTATAGATATTTTGTCATAAATGATAAAATAGTATCAAAACAGTTGAAAAAACTTCAATTGTTAGATAAAATATAATAGTAATTAATAAAAGGAGGAAAAAATATGGCAAAAGCAAAATTTGATCGTTCAAAACCACATGTTAACATTGGTACAATTGGACACGTTGACCATGGTAAAACTACTTTAACAGCAGCTATTACTAAACGTCAACATGATAAGAATCCAGCTTGGGCTGAATTTACTGATTATGCAAATATCGATAAAGCCCCTGAAGAAAGGGAACGTGGTATTACTATTAATACTGCACACGTTGAGTATCAAACTGAAAAACGTCACTATGCTCACGTAGACTGTCCAGGACATGCTGACTATGTAAAGAACATGATTACTGGTGCAGCTCAAATGGATGGAGCTATCTTAGTTATCGCAGCTACAGATGGACCTATGGCACAAACTCGTGAACATATCTTACTTGCTCGTCAAGTTGGAGTACCTAGAATGGTAGTGTTCATGAACAAATGTGATATGGTTGATGACGAAGAATTATTAGAATTAGTAGAAATGGAAATCCGTGACTTATTAAATGAATACGGATATGATGGAGACAATACTCCTATCATTCGTGGTTCTGCTTTAAAAGCTCTTGAAGGAGATGCTAAGTACGAAGAAGCAATCGATAAGTTAATGGATGCAGTAGATGAATGGATTCCTACTCCAGAACGTGATACAAACAAACCATTCTTAATGAGTATTGAAGATGTATTCACAATTACTGGACGTGGAACTGTTGTTACTGGACGTGTAGAACGTGGTCAATTAAAACTTAACGATGAAGTTGAAATCGTTGGTATTAAACCTACTAAGAAGACAGTTGTTACTGGAATCGAAATGTTCCGTAAGCAATTAGACTACGCTGAAGCAGGAGACAATGCTGGTGTATTATTACGTGGTATTGCTCGTGAAGAAGTAGAACGTGGTCAAGTACTTGCTAAACCAGGTTCAGTTACTCCACATACTAAATTCGAAGCAGCAGTTTATGTACTTACTAAAGAAGAAGGTGGACGTCATACTCCATTCTTCACAAACTATCGTCCTCAATTCTATTTCAGAACGACAGACGTTACTGGTGTAGTTGAATTACCTGCTGGTACAGAAATGGTTATGCCTGGAGATAATGTTAACATGACAGTTGAATTGATTCACCCAATTGCTATTGAACAAGGTACTAAGTTCTCTATCCGTGAAGGTGGACGTACTGTTGGTGCTGGTACAGTTAGTAAAATTGATGCGTAATTCAATAATTAGTGTTGAAAAGTAATACGTTTATGCGTATTGCTTTTTTTATTATTATTTGTTACTTTTTAAATAATTTTTGATTTTTTCTTGATTTCGTTGACGGTAAGTTTCATTTTTGATATACTCATCTTAGAATAGAGGTGTTCATAGTGAAGAGAATGTTTCGTAATGGTTTTGGCTTATTAGAATTAATAGTTGTTAGTCTAATTATTGCGATTGCACTCATTATTATAGTTACCATTGTTTTAAATAATATTAATGTATCAAAAAAAGAAGAATATATAGATATTGTTAAAATGTATGTCGAGGCGGCTAGAATTGCGGCTGCTAGTGAGAAGGTTGAGATTCCATCTGACATGAATCATGCTACATTTATTGGTTTTGAGCAATTGAAACCATTTATAGAGAATGTTGATTCTACAAGTTCATATGGCAATGATTGGGATACAGAGCATTCTTTTATTGTTATTGTCAATGAAGGAACTGCAAATGATAGGGCTAAATATACTTATTATGTGGCTGCTTGGGATGGAGAATATGCTTTAGGTGAAGTCACCGACGACAATGAAACAGTGGCCAGAATTATTTTAGAGAGTGATTTGAGTGCTGATACGGTTGTAAATACCAAGCAGGGCGCAGATGTTCCTTCTAATTCTAAATATAGTCAAATTGCTTCTAAAAAAGGTTTTACTTATCTTTTGTTAGATCCCGAAGGATTGATTCAAATGTTTAGTTATAGTTCGTAATTAATTATCTATTATTGAGGAAGATTAAAAAGAGGAGTATAAAAATTACTCTCAGACTGTTAACAGAGTGGTATATTTATTTTAAATATACTGCTTTTTGATTGTCAGTTTTGTAAAATAAATAAAATTTGAAAAGATTAGTGACATATTAATAATATTTTGATGAGTCTCATCTCCAAATACAGTTTCTATATGTATTAATTCATACTCCATAGTTTGAATTAAAAAGGTATTAAAGATTGAATTAAATACTTTGCTATTTTTATATCTTTTAATATAATTTTGACTTCATATTGAGTAATTTGCTATATCTTTATACACTAATAATTCCAAAAATTATCGATAGGTTATATTTACTTTATACTCTTCTCATGTCTTTCTATCGGATTTATCTCAAATATTATGTTGATAAAAAAATCACTACTGGCAATATACTTGGTCTCCCCATTTCACTATGCTATTTCTTCGATAAAACTAAATCTATACAATTATCTAATTTCCTCACTAAGTGCTCTTGTGGTAAAAACGCTTTCAATGGATTTATTATCATCCAGTCATTTTTATAATTTCGTTTAGACATTGATTCTCACTTATTTCTTTATTTTATCCAATATTTATATCAAAAAACACAATAAAAAAGTAAGGATAGTAAGCTTTCAAATTGGATAGTATCCTTACAGTAACAAAATAGTAGCAAAAATTTTAAAAATAAGTGATCATTAACAAATTTTATTTTGTCAACGGTCTGTGTGGCCTAGCAAATTTATTGGACCGTTATATGATATGTATCTAAGCTATTTTTGTATAACTAGAAGAAAAATAAATTTAATTAGAATTTTTTATCGACTATTTTATTTTTTGACTATTCCTAGATTTTCTTTCCTTTTTTGTCCATTTTCTTTTTGTAGAGAGTATAGGCTGTTTTATTGATGATGAGATCAAATTCCCCAATATATTCGATAGCACTCGCACTATATCCTAGTTTCATTTCATTTAGTCCTGAATATTTATTTTTCATTTCGAATTCTCCACTGATACCATTTAAATTGAAGTAATTGTACCCTTCATTGTTATATTCTTTAAGAATTTCCCATTTTAATAAGTAATTTGGATTATAATTACGATAATTTTTATCGAAACCTTCTATAATTAAATTAATCCCTTTATCATATTTGATGATTAACGCTCCTCCAATAATAATTCCATTTGGTTGTTCTTGAAAGAGTCGGGTTGCTTTTAGAAGATTATTTTGATAAATACTAAGATTTTTATCTGATTCCATTTTTGTATTAATAATTTTTCTAATACTTAGACTATGTCTACTTCTTTCTTGAAGTATTTGATTATATTCTTCATTTTTTTCTAGTTCTTTTTCATAATATCTTTGACTATATTTTACAAATTTTTCAGGGTTAATATAAGCAAAATAGAGTTCAGCTTCCTCTTGAAAATTCTCTAAGATTGCTTTATAATAGCGAATACTTTTATTTCTTTTTCGTTTGACAAATTCGTAGAAAATTTTTAAATTTTCTTTGTCGGTTTTATCTACTTTTATAATATCGACACCTTTTTTATTAGCGTTATTAATCTTATTGCGAACTTGTTTATTTAACTGTTGATAAATTTTTTCGTTATTGGTAGTCAATTTGGTAATGGCTACCCATCTTGGTTTGTTGTTTTCAAAATATTTATTAAAACCATGATGTAGATAACCGTTTCGCTTTAAAATTTCTAATATGTCGTTAATTTCTGGATTATAGGAGATGATTTTTCCAGTTTTATCTCTTTCTGCACAATGAACTAGGGGATTAATTTTTAAATAGATAAACTTTTGCTTAATCAGTAGTTTTTTAAGACGAGTAGTTAACTCTTCGATTAGATCATTATTCGTATAGTCGATTAAAAAACCATATGGTGCATAAGCTACTTTGTAAGTCATAAATACTTTTTTGTATAGTAAAAGAGTGGCTCCAATTAGATCGTTACTATTATTGATAAACCCTAAATAATGGTAATCGTATCCTTCAGTTTTCATTACTTTAGCATAATTAGATGTCTGATATAAACTTTTGTATTTATGACTTTTCGCGAATTGATCAAATTCTTTTTCTTTTAGTGTGATTATTTTCATATTTATCCCCTCTTTTAATAGTGGTGATTATTATAACATTTTTTCGGCTATTTGGCAATAGTATCTACTTTATCTTACATTGTGTACTAATGGAAGTGAAAAGTTTTTCTAAACGCAATCCTGATTTCGTAAAAGGTTGAATTTGACCTTTCAAAGTTGCGTTTACTTTTTCATCTCAGCTGTGTATTAATGGATAAAAAGTATGTTAGTTCTTTGGAATAGTTGATTTTTCATTCGTTCTATGATAAACTATTTGTCAGTTGTGGAGGGATACTATGCAAACTATATTACTTATTATTTCCATATTATTGATCGTAATTGTATTATTACAAAGTAATCGTGCGGAAAGTGGAGCACAAATTATTTCTGGTGGTAATTCTGATTTATTTTCTAACCGCAAGGAACGTGGTTCAGAATTAGTGATCAGTCGTATAACTTTAGTATTAGGTATGGCATTTTTCTTGATTAGTTTTGTAATGGAATTTATTTAATCATAAATTTTTTTTGAAGAGTAGAGGCGTAGGTTTCTTTGCTTTTTTTCATAAAGTAAGATTTTTTTAACGCATAAAATCCACAATTTTGTGGATTTTAATATTTATATTGATAATTTATTGTACTTCTCATTCTTTTTACGATTCTTTTTGGTTGTTCTTCTACTATGGTTCCTAGTGGTAGTTCGTATAAATCTTTTTTCATACTATAATGTGTCATAGAATTTGCTAGGTATACTTTTTTATCATTATGTCCAACTACAATTGATGCATTTGTAAAAGGATAATTCATTACGTTTTCTAATACTTCATAATTGGAAGTTTTAATCGCTTCGCTTAATGCTTTTAAGTGTCTTCTTTTCTCCTTATATGGCAATTGTTCTAGTTCATGAGATGGTATCGCATAAAAATCTGCATAATCAACTATTCCTTCTACATATATTTTTCTTTCTTTGATATAATTTATTGTTTTTTCTAAATCTTCTTGGGTTTCTATTGGAAATCCGCTCATTAATATGGTATCAACTATTTTTCCTTGTTCTTGTAGAGTTCTTATAATATAGTCATATTCTTCTAGAGTGTGTCCTCTATTCATTGCTTTTAATATCTTATCACTAGCACTTTCTAATTGAAGGGATACTTGAACTACTTTTTTACATCTTGCTAATTCTTCTAATAATTCTGGATATATATTTTGGGCTGTTATTTCATTTACTATGATATAGTTTAGATCTGTTTCTTCTGCCAATTCATGAATAAATTTATGAAGTATAGGTTTTTTATAAATATCTATCCCATAAAGAGTTAGATTTTCTCCAGATAATGAAATAATTTTTGTACCATTTTTTATTTTTTTTCTTAAATAATTTAAGGCATCTTGTTCATTTATAGATTCTATCTTTTTTGGATAGTAATGGGTTTTACAAAAACTACAATGATTAGTACATCCATCTTCTAACATGAATTGGATATAGGTGTCTTGATCACAAATTTTCCTAGTTGCATGTTCTAATGATAACTTTTTAGTTGTTCTTTTCTTTTCTTCATTAATATAATTGCTGACAGGTACTACAAAATCTTTATTTTCAATGATTTTGATATCCTCTCTATTTTGGGCAAAGTCTAATCCTTTATTAATCTAGCAAGACATCCTGTAATAATTAATGGAGCTGTTTTCTTTTTAAAGTTTGATAACCAATAACTGGTTTTTACACATTCATCGATACTATAACTTGTACTTGCACAAGTGGTATAGATTAGTATATCTGCATTTTCATAGTCTGTTGTAATCGTATGATTCTCATTTTCTAGTCTTGTCTTTAAATTTTGTGTTAAAGCATCTTCTCTTACACATCTATCATTATAATATAAATATATTCATACCTTCACTTCCAAATTGATGTTACTATAGCAAAATCTTTATTATTTTTCAAGTAAAAGTCAATGCTGTTATGGATTTAGAGTATTTCTCTCTTTTTTCTACTTTTTTATAGTGCTTTGCTTACTTTTTGCTGTTTTGGTAGTATAATATAGAAAGGGTGAAGAAAATGTTTGAAAATCAAAAGATCTTGATTTTGGGATTTGCGAGAAGTGGTTACGAAGCCGCAAAGTTATTAATCACTCGAGGAAACGAAGTGATCATTAACGATAATAAAAATAAAGAAGCTCATGACTCTTCTAAAATAGAAGAATTAGAGAGTATGGGAGTTCAATTCGTATTCGGTGGACATCCTGATGACTTATTAGATTCTTCGTTTCAATATTTAATTAAAAATCCAGGGGTTCCTATTGATCACAAATATATATTAAAAGCTAGAGAATTGGGAATTCCAGTAATTAATGAAACAGAGATGTCTTATTTACTCTTACCGAAAGATAAACATATTCAGTTGATTGCGATAACGGGAACAAACGGTAAAACGACAACAACTACGTTAGTTTATGATTTCTTAAAAAAAGCTGGTAAAAGTGTTCATTTGGTAGGAAATATTGGTTATCCATTTTGTAGCTTTCTTTCTAAGTTAGAAGATGGAGATATTATTGTCGATGAAGTAAGTTGTCAACAATTGGAAAATTTAGAACAATTTCGACCTAATGTGGCTATTTTAACGAATATTAGTGAAGCCCATACTGATTTTATGAAAACTTATGAACATTATACTGAGGTAAAAAGAAAGCTGTTTAAAAATCAGGATAAGCATGATGTCGCTATCTTAAACCTTGGAAATGATGAGTCGATTCGAATTACTAAAGGAATTTCTTCTAGTGTTAAATATTTCACTAGTAAAGGAGAGATAAATGGGGCTTATATAAAAGATAGGGCTATTTATTATTATGATGAATTAGTTGTTCGATTAAAAGATATTCGTTTGATTGGTATGCATAATTATGAAAATATTATGGCAGCGATTATGGCGGTTAAAGAGTATCAGGTTCCGAATGAAGCTATTCAAGCAGTATTAAGTGAATTTGGTGGAGTTGAACATCGATTAGAGTTTGTTGCTGAAATTGAGGGAAGAAAATTTTATAATGATACAGAGGCAACAAATATCAAGTGTTGTCAGATCGCATTATCTTCTTTTCAAGATCCAGTTATTTTGTTCTTGGGTGGCTTGGAAAGAGGACAAGATTTTATGGAATTAAAGGATTACATGGCTCCAGTTAAAGTGATTTTAGCTATTGGCGAGTGCCGGAAACGGGTAAAAGAGTTTGGGGATAACTTAGGTATTCCTACTTATGAGTATGAATTTTTAAAGGATGCGATGCCAAAAGCTTGGGAAATCAGCACAAATGGTGATATAATATTGTTGAGTCCAGCGAGTGCTTCGTGGGATCAATATAAACAATGTGAAGATAGGGGAGCAGAGTTTAAAGCTTTCGCTCATTCTCTTCAAGAAAATCATTAATCGTCATATGTTTATTTGGTTTTTTCTGGATAAATATGATAAACTATAAAAGAAAGGATGAATGTTATGAAGATAAAAGACGTAATAGGAAGAGAAATATTAGATTCTAGAGGAAATCCAACTGTTGAAGTTGATGTTATTCTAGAAAATGGTGTTATGGGACGTGCCGCTGTTCCAAGTGGTGCATCTACTGGTGAAAGAGAAGCATTAGAGATGCGTGATGGTGGAAACCGTTATATGGGAAAAGGTGTTTTAAACGCCGTTAATAACGTTAATGGACCACTTCGTGATTTAGTTATCGGAATGGATGCAGCTGATCAAAAAGCACTTGATTATGCGATGATTGAAGCAGATGGAACTGAAACTAAGTCAAAATATGGCGCTAATGCTATTTTAGGAATTAGTATGGCAGCTATGAAGGCTAGTGCGAACAGTTTAGGTTTACCTTTATATCGTTATATTGGTAATGGTACAACGTTACCTCGTCCAATGATGAATATTATTAATGGTGGTGCACATGCAGATAATAAACTTGATTTCCAAGAGTTTATGATTATTCCAATGAGAGATACAATCAAAGAAAGATTACGTGTTGGTGCTGAAGTATTCCATCATTTAAAGAAAGTATTAAATCATAAAGGATTAGCAACTGGTGTTGGCGATGAAGGTGGTTTTGCTCCTGATTTACAATCTAATACTGAAGGATTTGAATTGATTATGGAGGCTATCCGTGAAGCTGGATATGAGCCTGGAAAAGATGTTTGTATCGCTATCGATGTTGCAGCAAGTGAATTTTATAAAGATGGAAAATATGAACTTGTTGGAGAAGGAAGAAGCCTTACTACTGATGAATTAATTAATTTCTATAAAGAGTTAGTTTCTAAATATCCAATCATTTCTATTGAAGATCCAGTTGATGAAAATGATTGGGAAGGATTTACTAAAATTACTGCTGAACTTGGTGATAAGATTCAATTAGTTGGTGATGATTTATTTGTAACGAACAAGAAATGTTTACAAATGGGAATTGATCGTCATGCTGGTAATGCTATTCTTTTAAAAGTAAATCAAATTGGTACCATTACAGAAACCTTAGAGACAATCGAACTTGCTAGAAGTCATGGATATAAGACAATTATTTCTCACCGTAGTGGAGAAACTGAAGATACGACGATCGCTGATTTAGCGGTTGGACTTGATTTAGGACAAATTAAGACTGGTAGTATGTCTAGAACTGATCGTATTTGTAAATATAATCAATTAATTCGTATCGAAGAAGAATTAGAAAGAGCTAGTAATTAATAGATTAATTTGAAAAGGAGAACTTGCGATAAGTTCTTTTTTTTTCATGTAAAAATACTATATACTTGTAATGGTGGTGGTAGTATGGCTCGTAGAAAAAACCAAAAACTGTCTTGGCGAGTTACTTTTTCACATTTAAAAAAATCTTGGTCATTAGTTAAAAGTGGTAGAAAAAATTTGATTATTTGTGGAGTATTTTCTCTTTTTATTTGTTTGTGTAGTGTGATTACTCCTTTACTTTCGGCACAGATGTTACTTTTTTTGACAGATGGGTTATTAGAACAGTTATTAGGCGTTGCTTTTTTCATCTTTATTGTTGAAGTAGCTACTAATGTTTTTCTTTATTTTAATCAAACCTTGTTTGCTAAGTATTGGACTTATTCTGTTTCAGAAATACAAACTCAATTAGCTTCTGAAATTTTAAAACTAGAAACCTCAGAGCTTGATCATCATTCTTCAGGAGTGTTTATCGATCGCTTAAATCAAGATACTAAAGACATTGTTAGTATTTTTACCCAAGTAGGTGATGTACTTATCGAAATGTTAGCGAATATTGGGGTATTGTTTGCTATTTTAGTAGTTAGTCCTTATTTGTTTCTTTTTTTCTTGATTGTTAGTATTCTAGTATTTATTTTAGAGAAAATTAGAGTAACTAAACGTTTTTTTCTCGATCGTAAACGTAGAAAATTATACGAAAAAAATACTGGTTTAATTAGTGAACTGGTTCGTGGCATTCGTGATATTAAAGTTCTTAATGCTGGTGATCATTTTTTAGAAATAACGAGAAATCGGTTAGAAGAAGCTAACCAAGAGAACTATATTATGGAAAGAACCAATTTTCGTTATACTCTTGTGATTAATACAATTAAAGATATTTTTATGTTTCTATTTATTTTGCTTGGTTGTTTTTTAGTATCTATTGAAAAATTAACAATTTCTGGATTTTTAATTGCTTATATGTATCGTAATCGTATACAGAGTTTATTCACTCGCTTTTCTAGGTTGGTAGAGTTATTAAAGGAATTTGATGTTTCATGTGAACGAGTATTAGAAGTAATTGAAGACGAACGTTATCAGAAAGAACATTTTGGAAAAACAGCTTTAAAGAAAGCCAATGGTGATTTTGAATTTCGTAATGTTACTTTTTCTTATAATGAAAAATTACCAGTATTAAAAGGTGTTTCCTTTTATGTTCATGCCAATGAGACGGTTTCTTTTGTTGGTAAAAGTGGTAGTGGGAAAAGTACGATTTTCAGTTTGATTGATCGATTGTACCGAGTTCCTGATGGTTCTATTTTTATTGATGGGATAGATATTAATCAATTAACTAGAAATGCGATTCGTAATAATATTTCGATTATTACGCAAAATCCTTATATTTTTAATATGTCTATTCGAGATAATCTTCGATTGGTGAAAGAAAATATGACTGATCAAGAAATGATTTATGTTTGTCAGATGGCATGTTTACATGATTTTGTAATGAGTTTACCTAATGGTTATGATACTGTAGTTGGAGAAGGTGGCCTTACATTATCTGGTGGGCAGAGGCAACGTTTGGCTATTGCGCGAGCTTTTTTGAAAAAAACAGAAATTATTCTCTTTGATGAAGCAACAAGTGCTTTAGATAATGAGACACAGTTAGAGATTCAACAGGCACTTCGTAATATGCAAGGAGAGTATACAATTTTGATTATTGCGCATCGACTATCTACGGTTATCGATAGCGATCGTATTTATGTTGTTGATGACGGGAAAATTATTGCTCAGGGTAAACACGAAGAGTTATTAAAAGAGTGCTCTTTGTATCGAAATTTATATGAAAAGGAATTGAAATGATATCTAGTGGCTATTTATATTAGTTAAAAAGCATTATCTTTTGGGTAATGATTATGATGATGACCGTCATGATGTTCATTTTAAGAATTGTCACTTTAGTTACTTAATTCGTGTAAATATTTATTTCTAGCGATTGTGTTAGAGATTATTTTCTTCTATAATAGTATTATAAAGATAGGTGAAATTATGAAAGAGGAAATAATTAAGATTTTACAAAACAAGAATAAAGCGTTAAGTATCGAAGAATTGGATCGCTTGCTTCATCATCAAAATTTGGATGAATATCGTGAATTAGAAGACACTCTTCAAGAAATGTGTGATGACTATACACTTTATCGTTCGAATAAAGATAGGTATATGCTTTTTGATCGTGGACCGTTAAAAAAGGGAATTTTACGAGTTAATCGTAAAGGCTTTGGATTTGTCGAATGTGAAGACGAAGAAGATGTCTATATTCCAGTTGCCAATATGAATGGTGCTTTACATAATGATTTGGTTGTTGCAGAAGTTTTAGGAAGAAAAGAGAACAACAAGTTAGAAGGAAGAATATTAAAAGTATTGGATCGTAAGTTAAGTACAGTTGTTGGTGAGTTCTTTTTACGTAAAGATGGTAAAGGGACAGTCGATTTGGACGAAGAAAAACTAAAGATGAGTATCGAGATTGATCCAGATATGATTCATGGTGCGGTAGATGGGCATAAAGTAGTAGTTAAATTGCTTGGTCTAATTGAAAAGAACCGTTATCGTGGTGAAGTGGTCAAAATTATCGGTCATCGCGATGATCCTGGTGTTGATATTTTATCTATTGTTTACAAGTATGAAATTGAAGATCAATTTTCTGATGAAGTAAAGGAACAATTAAAAACGATTCCTGAAGAAGTTAGTCCAGAAGAAAAAGTTGGTCGTCGTGACTTAACTAAAGAACAAATCTTTACTATAGATGGTGCGGATACCAAGGATATTGACGACGCTATTTCGATACGTGTATTGGAAAATGGAAATTATCAGCTTGGAGTTCACATTGCGGATGTTAGTTATTATGTAAAAGAAGGTTCTCCATTAGATGTTAGTGCGATGGATAGAGGAACAAGTGTTTATTTGGTCGATAGAGTAATTCCTATGCTTCCTCATCAATTGTCAAATGGTATTTGTTCGTTAAATGAAGGTGTTGACCGTTTAGCTATCTCTTGTGTTATGGAATTTGATCATAATGCCAAAATGGTTGATTATGAGATTTTCGAAAGTGTGATTCGTTCTAAAAAGAAAATGACTTATCAAGCAGTTAATTCTATACTAGAGGATAATATTGTGCCAGAAGGGTATGAGCCATTTGAGAAAGATTTACGTTTGATGGCTGATCTAGCTAGTATTTTACGAAAAGCGAAAATTAAACGTGGGTATTTGGATTTTGATGTTGATGAACCAAAAATTATTGTTGATGAAAAATGTCATCCAATAGATATTGTTATTCGAGAACGTGGTATTGGAGAAAACTTAATCGAAGATTTTATGATTGCGGCTAATGAGTGTGTAGCTTCTCATATTTTCTATATGGAACTTCCTTTTATTTATCGTGTCCATGAGTATCCAAAAGAAGAAAATATTCGTGAGTTTTTAGATTACATCGGTACTTTAGGTTATCAATATTATGGTAATTTAAAGGATGTTAGGCCAAAGACAATTCAAGGTTTACTAGAATTCTTAAAAGATAAAAAAGAGTTTAAAATTTTATCTAGTTTATTACTTCGTAATATGAAGAAAGCGGTTTATAAACCAGAAAATTTAGGTCACTATGGACTAGCTAGTCCTTGTTACACTCATTTTACTTCACCGATAAGACGTTATCCAGATACAACAGTTCATCGTTTACTTAGAACTTATTTATTTAACAATGATCTTCGTCCGGAAACGATTCGTCATTGGGAAGAAAAGTTACCGTTTGTTGCTGAACATTCATCGATGAAAGAGCGTTCTTCGATCAATTGTGAACGAGATGTTGAAGATATGAAAATGGCAGAATATATGGAGGATCATATTGGTGAAGAGTTTACTGGTATGATTTCTGGTGTGACTAATTTTGGATTATTTATTCAGTTAGATAATTTGGTAGAGGGATTATGTCGCTTAGCGGATATGAAAGATTTCTTTCATTTTGAAGAGGCAACTATGTCAGTAGTTGGGGAGAAGACTAAGATGAAATACAGTTTAGGAAATCGTGTATTAATTAAAGTTGTATCCGTTTCTAAAGATGAAGGCATGATCGATTTTCAAATTTTAAAGAAGTTGGATGATGAAGATTCGAATGTTAAAGGGACTAAAAATAAGCAAAGAAAGAATTTTGAAGAAGATATTATTTAATTAGGTAGGGTAGTATGGAGAAGTTTTTAAAGGATTCTATCTGTTTGTTTATTATTCTTATTGTCTTATTGTTATTTTTGATTATCTATAAGATATTTCCTTTTTCTCTTTATTGGCAACAATTATTGATTCCTTTTGATTCTTCAGTGGTTCAGGAGAATGAAGATACTTCTCTTCCTTCTGAAGAGCCTCCTTTAAAAACAACGACACGTGCTTCCTTGTTTATGGTAGGAGATGCTTTGATTCACAGTGCGGTTTATGCTGATGCTGATACAGGAAATGGTTATGATTTTCGTCCAATGATCGAAGAAGTGAAAGAAATATCTAAAAATTATGATCTAGCTTTTTATAATCAAGAGACTATTTTAGGTGGTAGTGAACTAGGGTTATCTAGTTATCCCCGTTTTAATTCTCCCTATGAAGTAGGGGATGCTTTTGTTGATGCTGGGTTTAATTTAGTATCTTTGGCGAATAATCATACTTTGGATCGTGGAGAGACTGCCATTTTGAACTCTCATCAGTATTGGAAACAACATCCTGATGTGATGACTGCGGGTAGTTTTTCTTCTAAAGATGAGATGGATCAGCCTAATATTGGCGAAGTAAATGGAATTCGTTATGCTTTTTTTGCCTATACAGATTGGACAAATGGGCTTGTCGCTCCGTCTGGTAAAGAATATTTATTAGCGCGTTATTCTAATGAATTAGCTAAGCAAGATATCGAAAAAGTTCGTGATCAAGTCGATGTTGTTATCGTATCGATGCATTTTGTCGATGAGTATTCTTTGAGTGTTAGTTCTAGACAGAGAGAAATAGCTACATACTTAGCTTCTTTAGGGGTAGATATTGTGATTGGTCATCATCCACATGTTGTTGAGCCTATCGAGATGATTGACGATACCTTAGTTATTTATTCGTTAGGTAATTTTATTTCCGCTCAACGAGGGGTAGAAAAACTGACAGGTATGATGTTTTCTTTGGATATTGTTAAAACTACAGAAGCTGGAGTTAGTAAAGTTTCTTTAGAAAACATGAAAGCAGGATTAGTCTATACTTATAGTGATACGATAAATGGAATTCGGCGTAATTTTAAAGTATATCCTTATCAAAACTTAACAGAAGAACTTTTACCTAATCATGAAATGTATTATAATAAATACATGAATCTCATTTTACAGAATGTTTCTAACGTAGAAAGATGGTGATGATGTTATGGAAATTGTCAATCGAGTAGCTAGACATGATTATTTCATCGAAGAAGAATATGAGTGTGGAATAGTTTTGACTGGTACGGAAATTAAATCTATTCGTTTAGGAAAAGCGAATATTAAAGATAGTTACGCAGTGATTAAGAATGGTGAAATCTTCTTGTTAAATATGTTTATTAGTCATTATAAAGAAGGAAATATTTTTAATCATGAAGAAACAAGAACGAGAAAACTATTATTACATCGCTCAGAAATCTTAAAATTGAATGATAAAGTTCGCTTAGAAGGATATACGTTAATTCCTTTAAAGATTTATTTTGTGAAGGGAAAAGCTAAGTTATTATTAGGCGTTTGTAAGGGAAAGAAAAATTATGATAAACGTGAGGCTTTGAAAGAAAAAGATATCAGGCGTCAAGTTGAAAAAGATTTAAAAAATAGATATTAAACAAAAATAGTCAAGGTTACTGTGGCCTTGATTATTTTTTTAAGGTATATACTTTATTGTCTTCTAAAGTTTCTTGAGATACGATTGCTTCACTGAAACGGTTCTGATTCTTCTTTTTTAATAGTTCAAATTCTAAATCGATTAGTGAAGACGCAACTAGTCGTTTCAGACTTCTGGCTCCGCTATTTAATTCTCTACTTTGTGCGATAATTTCTTGGATATAGCTTTGATCCCAACGTAAATTTACATGGAATTCTTTTTGAATTCTTGCTTGTTCTAAAAGAAGAGGGCTAATTTTAGAGTGTAAAAGAATATTGGCTAAGTCTTCGTCAGTTAATTGATTTAAGAAGAATACGTTACTCATTCTTCCAATAAATTCGGGCATTAATCCATAGTTGATTAATTCTTGATTGGTGTATTTATCTCTATTTTTTGTAGATAAATTATTTTGAATAAAACCGAGGCTTTTTCTCTTTTCTTTTTCTAAGTCTTCAAAGGCTCCACCACATAAGATACTCATCAGACTAGTATCTATGGTGATTTCTACTTCTGGTGCTACTTTTACACTATATTCATGGCCTTCTATTAGTTTTAAAAGGGATGGTTGTGGATTGATTTCTTGATCATGATTTCTAGCCAGTTTATCGATTTCGTCAATAAACAAAATTCCATTTTCTGCTTGCTCGACATCCTTAAAGGCATTAAAATAAGTTCTTCTTAGAATATCATCGATATCTTTTCCGACATAGCCAGCTGAGGATAAGTCTGGAGCAGAATAATTAGTAAAAGGAATAGCTAAGTAGTCGGCAATGATGTTAAGAATTTCTGTTTTTCCACAACCAGTTGGTCCGATTAATAGGCCTTTTTTTATTTCTTGTGGATTACTAGTTCGATAATTCATAGCCAGTAGGGTAATAATTCCTTTTAAATGTTCGTCTTGTCCAAATATTCTCTCTCTTACATATGCTTCTAATTCTTCGACGTCGATATCGATTCTAATATTATTATTTTCGCAGTTAGAGATTATGATGTTAATATCTTGTTCTGTTTTTTTATCGGTATCTTGATTATCTTTTTCTTTTAAGTTTGTTGACTCTATTTTTTTGGCATGTAAAAGTTCCCTTAATTCTTGTGTTGACATGGGAGAAATTTCAATATGATTTTCTGTGTGATTAGTGGTTCCTAAGTATACTTTTTGACTAGCGTCGTCGAAATATTCCTCCATGCAAAGTTCGATATTATTACAGGAAAACTTTTCTAATAAATCTTTGTCGTCGATTGGATAATAGTAACATAACTCCTCTTTTGTTTTCATTAAGGTAATGGTATCCGCTTTGAAATAGGTTTGATCTTTAGTTTGGAAGCAATTGCCATAATTGTGTCCAATGATTGCTTTTGCAGGTTGAAAAAGATATATTTCATCTTGAAGAAGTTGTTTTTTCATTAGTATTGCTACTTGTTTTGTCATATTATCACATCCATAGTTGTTTATTATAATGATTTTTACT
>CALVOU010000026.1 GCA_944350365.1 uncultured Bacilli bacterium | reverse complement strand
TATAAAGGATACTATTGTGGCCATAAAACGAAAGTATTAGATTACCGTACTAAAAAGAAGAAAAAATTAAATGAATCCGATTGGATTATTTATAAAGATAACGAAAATGTCCCACCAATCGTATCAGAAGAGTTGTGGGAAAGAGCTAACAAAAAATTAAAAGAAAGGCAAGATAGTTTTACAAACAGGGCAGTAAATAAAAAAGTATTTCAAAATAGATATACTTATTCAGGTAAAATTTACTGTGGTAGACATGGCTTAACTTATCATAGATCATCGGCTGGTAAAAGAAAAAATAATCCCGTATGGGAATGCCAAGTATACCGGAAAGAAAGTTTAAAAGGTTGCTCTAATCCTAGAGTGTTTGAGTATGAATTAGATATAGTTTTTAAAGATATGTTTAAAAAATTATTGAAACGAAGAAAGCATATTTTTGATGATATATTAAATGACTGTAAAAATTATTTAGAAACAAATAATAATGAGTCTGAAATAAAAAATCTAGAATCCAAAATTTTAATGTTTAATAATAAAAAAGATAAATTACTAGAACTTGTTATGGAGGAGTATTTATCTAAAGAGGACTATAAAAAACAAGTAGATTTAATTAATGAAGAAATAATTACTAATCAAAACAGATTAAATGAATTACAAAATAACAAGCAAGATAAAAATTATATAGAAAATAAAATTAATGAATTAAAAAAGATGTTAGATAATTGTTTGACTGATGATGAGTGTTTCAGTGATGTTTTTAATGAACTAATTGATAGAATTTATGTTTATAAAGAAGAGAATAAAAAGATAAAACTAGATATTTATATAAAAACAGGAGAAAGCATAAATATATTCTCTGATAACTTGGGTAGAAAGTTTCATTTAATAGACGACGTTACAACAAGTAACTGCGGTGTCTTCGATTGTGAACGGCGGTAATTTGTATCAACCATATATTGTAAAGAGTTTTATGGAACCGGAAACGAATTCGGTCATTCAGACCAATGAACCTAAGTTAGTACGAAAAACGATCAGTGAAGAAACTTCTAGTAAAATGCGTTACGCTCTTGAAACCGTAGTTGCTTTAGGTGGTGGAAAAGCTACTTATATTGACGGCTACCGAGTTGGTGGAAAAACAGGAACTGCGCAAAAAGTAGAAAATGGTAGATACCTAGTCAACAATTATATTATGAGTTTCATGGCAGTCGTTCCTTCCAATGATCCACAGGCGGTTTTATATATCGCAATTGATAATCCTAAAAATACAGCTTTACTTTCTAGTTATACGACGACGCCAATCGCTAGACGGATTTTACTCGATATTATTGAAGCGTTGGACATTCCTAAGCAAGAAGGTCAATTAATTAAGGACTATACTTGGGAAGATAAAGTGTACTATGAAGTACCTAACGTTGTAGGTAAAACGGTAAAAGAGGCAAAAAAAGAACTCACCAATTTCCAAATAGAATATGTTGGTACTGGTGAGTATGTTGTTCATCAATCTCCTGCAGGTGGAGAACGTGCTCCACAAGATTCTACTATAGTATTACTGTTAGGAGATGGATAATAAAGAAAGATCTCAATCTAACAAAAAACATAAATTCCAATAATCCCATTGAACTTTTCTCTATTCTATATTATATTAGTAATATGTCCATATAGCTCAGTAGGATAGAGTGTTTCCCTCCGAAGGAAAAGGTCGTGGGTTCGATTCCCGCTATGGACACCATTAGAGAAATTAGTCGAACTGATCGACTTTAAATAAAAATAAGGTTAATTTCGGTTAGCCTTTTTATATGCTTAAAAAGAGTATTCAATTATGAAAATAAAAATATCACAAACAAGTTTTATAAGATAATTTGGACTTATACTATATAGCAATAACAAGGAAAAATAGTAAGAAACAAATGATAAAGATATGGGTATTTAAAAAAGATAGAAATAATCCGTAGTTTGCTTATCTGGACTAACTATCACAAAAGAAATATCAAAAGTATTAAAAATACTAATTATGTTTATATTTGAAAATTACTTTCTTCTTTTTCCAATTGTATAATCTGAAAAATTAACAACTTCAGTGGATGGCAATCTGGGTAGTATGTCCTGTTGTAAATTTGCTATCTCTTGTTTTTTTGTTCCTTGCTTTTCTAAATAATTCAAATTTTTAACAAAATCATATATACTTATTTTTTTATTTTTATCTAAAAGTGATTTTGCAAAAACAAATCTACTAAATTGAGACATTAAGTCATAAAAACCTTTCTCTATTCCTTTTTGTTCAAAAAAATTATATGTAATATCAAAAAACAAATCCCATTGACTATCAGAAATTTCTAATGGTGGTAAATTGTATGTAGCACTATAAGCATCCATTTCTCTTACTATTTGTATCATAGTCTCCTCTTTATCTAGATAATTAACATCATTGCCAACAATCTTTAAGTTTGAACTGTTTTTAGTTACTTGGTTTTGTTTCTGTCTTTCTAATGCTTCTCTACATTTTCTTTCTTCTTCCGTCTCGGCATAAGTTTCTTTTTTTTTACTACAGACTTATTTTTTTCGCTATAGAAATCTTCTCCTTTTACTTTCCCAATACCTTCTTGTAATATTTGATCTACATCCTTTTCTTGTTCAAGATTAGTGATACTAGAATTAGCCTTATAATTATTTGAATTTAGGTTTTTTATATCTTTAATCAAATTTTTCGATAAAATTACAGCACCACCAATGCCAGTTATACTTGCTCCAATCATTAATAAAGCTGGATTTTTAAAAATTAGAAATCCAATAAATGATAACATTAATGGACCGATACCTAAAGCAACTTTTTTAAACGATTTCTTAAATCTTTTTTCATAGCACCATCAAAATCATTTATAAATTTCTCCATTTGAACCAATTGAATTTCAGAATCTAGAGTTTTGATTTCTCTTTCTTCTCTTTTTTTACTCAATATAATCACCCACTGAATAATAATTAATTTTTATAATAAATTATATCATAGATAATTAGCTTTCTTAATAATTTTTATTTAAAAAACTATTTATGCGAATATTGATTAGTAGTATTATTACTCAAAAAACGGTATCAATGATTGTCTTATTTCATCAAAAGTTCTTTTTTATAATATCATTAATATGTAAGCAAGAAGACTTGCATATAATAAAAAAAGAAATACTTAACTTTGTGAAGTTGAATACCTACCTAATATTAATTCAGTACTCAATCCGTAATAGATTAAGTACTATTTTTTATATATAGAATCATAAAAAAAACTATTAATAAAATGATAATTAATAGGAGAAATGGGATTAATAATTTTTTTCATAACTATCCAGCTACTTCCCATAAGAAATTGAAAAATATTTTACAAAATGTAGCTGGATTATTTGTTTTTATGGAAAATAGTTTTGGATAAAACCCGAGTTTTTTCTGAAGGACAAATAGGTTCCCATATTAAATGATTTCTATCCTGTTGTAGCAAAGTATCTAAAGAAAAAGGTCTCCCCTCTTTATCTATTCGTTTTAATAGTTGGATTTTCTCTGGTAATATCACTTGTTTTGTGTACCAGTCTCCAAATAAATCCCACGAATTTTTATCGGTTATAGTAATATCAATATTCTCTAGATCGAAGCGTAATAATTCAAGATTAGCATAGTCTTCTTCTGAATAAAGAACTTCTCGCCAAGTATCAATCAATAATAATGCTGAAAAAAAGTACACTGCTTCTTGCGTATCGCCAATCGCTTTACTTCGACTACCACATTTTGGTAAAATTCCTTCTTCTTTAATTAATTTTAAATTGTTAGCTTCAGTTATATGATAGCCATGTAAATGAAAATTAGTTATTTGTTCCGATGATAAAATCATATTTTCCTCCTTGATTGTTTTTACTAAAAGCACTAGCTACATATATCTCCATTCGATCACCTAATTTCTATCTATATTATACAACTTTTCTTACCAGTTTACCAATTACATTTTTTCACCCACAAACATTTTGTGATAATGTTATGTACTATTATTTTTTGAAAATATCAGTTTCTAATCAAATAAACTTTTTTATATAAGAAATTATAAGACATAAATCACAAAAATTTTGTTTTAATATCTAGTCAAGCCCATTTTTTTATAAATAGTAGGTTTATGAAAAAAAGAATATTGTTTATTGACAATACTAACTTTTTATATTATAGTTAGCACGTATAATATAGACAATAATCGAGGTGCGAAATATGATTAAAATATTAAAAAATATGGTTTCTGATGAACAAACAAAACTTCGTTCTTGTGAACAATTAGAAAAAGATACTTGGATTAATTTGATTCACCCTACTAACGAAGAGATTAAACAAGTAGCTAGTGAAGTTGGGATTGACTCTCATATAATTTCTCAAGTATTAGTAGAAAAAGAATTACCTAGAATTAAGAAAAGCGATAACGCAGTACTAGTAGTTATCGATATTCCTTACACTAAAGATAAGAGTGTAAAAAATAAATATGTGACTTATCCTTTAGGAATTATTCTATCTGATAATTCTTATATCGTTACGGTTTCTCTAGTAGAACATGAATTTTTAAAGAAAATTGAAGCGGAAGATAATACCGAATTTTTTACTGATCGGAAAGTCAGGTTTTTAATCCAGATGTTATTAAAGTCTGCCGAGGTGTATCTATCGACGTTAAATCTCATCGATGAAGATATTCAAAAAGTAGAAAAAAGTACTTATTATTCAACCAATAATAAACAACTACTTAATTTCTTAAATATTCAAAAAACACTTGTATATTTTATAACTTCTTTACAAGCGAATAGTAGTGTATTAGAAAAATTACATAAAGAAGATATCTTACCGATCAGTAAAGAAAATAAATCATTATTAGAAGATGCGATTATCGAAAATAAACAATGTATTGAAACTAGTACGGTTTACCGAGAAATTTTATCTTCTACAATCGATACTTATGGAACGATTATTTCTAATAACCTAAACGTAATCATGAAATTCTTAGCTGGTATCACGATCGTCTTTTCCATTCCTACCATGATTGCCTCTTTTTTAGGGATGAATGTTCCATTAGGGTTTATTGGCAAGAGTGAATTATCTTTCTTCTTAATCTGTATCGTTTCGTTAATTATTTCTATTTTACTCGCTAGATGGTTAAAGAAGAAAAATATGTTGTAAGAAGATTTACTTTTCTAAATCTTCTTTTTTGATGATAAAAATATTCTTTTCTTGATAAAAGGCATAGAAAATATCTTCAATATTTACTTTTTCTTCAGTTAAGGTTTTCTGTAACCATTTTTCGTTTTTTTGAATTTGTTTAAGAGTATCTTCTTGAATTTTACCATCTAAAATAAGGGGTAATGGGTAATCGCCAAAGCGGTTATCTTTTTTCTTAAACACACTTAATTTACCACTCGTTTCTAAGATGGCATAGTCGACTTCTTCGATACTTTTGACATGTTGTTCTCTAAGCTGAGTTAATAAATCATCAATATTGTAACGTTGTTTTACCATTTCTTTAAAATTAATCTTCCCTCGATTAATCATCACAGATGGTGTTCCATCAAAAGCATCTCTCACCTTTTGATTTTTTAATGAATAGTAGGCCATTCCCATTTGAATTAGTACTAAAACAACGATAGGAATAATCGATAAAAAGATACTCTCGGTTCGATTGTCAATCGAAATCGCTGCGAGTTCCGCTATTAAGATAGAGACAATTAAATCAACAATGCCTAGTTGCCCTACTTCTCTTTTTCCCATAAAGCGATACAAGACTGTGATAATGATATAAAAGAGAATTGTTCTTTCTAAGACGATGAGATAATCCATATTAATCACCTATTTTTATTATGATGATTGTCATATTTTTTTATTCAGTGTCATAGTTTTTACTAGGTGAAAAGTATGGCGTTTATCAAATATCTTAAGGTACTTCTTTTTATATTGATTCCTCTATTATTTCTTAATGTTATTCTCTCCTTATTATACTATTTCAATGTAATCCCCACCAATGCAATCAATTATTTAAAACTAGTTATTGTCTGTTTGTCGATGTTAATTGGGGGAATATATATTGGAACTAAGGCAACAAAGAAAGGGTGGCTAGAAGGAATAAAGGTTGGTTTGGAAATTATTGTTCTATTCTTTTTACTTAGTTATTTAGGATTTGATTGCGGAATTTCCTTTAAGACTGTTGTCTATTATTTAATTCTATTAGCTTCTGCTACTCTAGGTAGTATGATTGGAATCAGTAGAACAAACCAAAATTAAAATGTGAGCTAGTCACATTTTTTATTTATCTTCTTTTTGAATTGTTTTTGAAGAAAAGTAGTCTTGATAGAACTCATCTCGAAAGGCAAGTAATCTATCTTCTTTAATCGCTTGACGTAAATTTTCAGTCAATCGAATTAAAAAACGAATATTGTGAATAGAGAGAAGTCTTCCTCCTAATGTTTCGTTCGCTTTGATTAAATGTCGGATGTAAGCCTTAGTATAATTTTGACAAGCATAACAATCGCACTTTTCTTCTATAGGAGTAAAATCTTCGGTATACTTCGCATTTTTTAGATTAATACGTCCATATTTCGTAAATGCATGTCCATGACGAGCGATTCTAGTTGGAAGTACACAATCAAACATATCAATTCCACGAATAACGCCTTCGATAATATCGACTGGTTCTCCTACTCCCATTAAATAACGTGGCTTGTCTTTTGGTAAGTGTGGAATGGAGTAATCGATAGCGGCATACATATCTTCTTTAGATTCACCATCATTCGCTACTCCACCGATACTGTAGCCATCAAAACCAATCTTTACTGTTTCTTTTGCGGAATATTCTCGTAAATCTTGGTAAGCTCCTCCTTGTACAATTCCGAATAATGATTGACGGGGGTTATTATGAACGTTCTTTCCTCGTACAGCCCAGCGTAAAGTACGCTCGATACTATTTTTCATGTAGTCATAACTTGCGCTAGCTGGAGGGCATTCGTCGAAACTCATGGCAATATCGCTATCTAATTTATTTTGAATCTCAATACTTTTTTCTGGTGTTAGAAATAGACTACTTCCATCCAAATGACTTTTAAATTTTACTCCTTCTTCACTAATATTTTTAGGACTAGCTAAAGAGAAAACTTGAAAGCCACCACTATCAGTCAAGATAGGACCATTATAGTTCATAAAGCGATGAAGTCCCCCTGCTTTTTTCACCAAGTCAGCTCCAGGTCTTAACCATAGATGATAGGTATTCGCTAAAATTACCCCTGTATGCATAGCGTATAATTCTTCTGGCGTTAAGGTCTTCACTGTCGCTTGAGTTCCAACTGGCATAAACATTGGTGTTTCCACGTTACCATAATTTGTTTCTATGGTTCCAAGTCTTGCTTTAGTATCTTTTTCTTCGTGTAATAAGTTATACTTTATTTTCATTTAAGTCACCTGTTTCTATTTTTGATTATTCAAAAGTTTTTCTTTTTGGCTAGCTACTTCTTGATAGAGAAGATCAACTCCATTATCAGAAGGCTTATTGTTGATCATTGCTTCAATTGTTAAATTTCTTAGATTATTGTTGCTTCTATACGATAAGGGTTCACTTGCTTGGATTGAAGCACTGAAAAAGGAAGGATGCGTATGATACTTTTCTCTAAATAACGGTTCCTGACTCTCTAAAAATTCAATTTGTTTCATAGAAAGTTGTTCAGGTAAATACCAAACGCCAAAATATTTTCCATCTACAGGAACTCCAGAATTAAAGAAAGCAGCAAACCCTTTTTTACTTAAGTAATTTCCTAAATCATCGTGGGATCCACCTTTTGGGCAATCAGTTAGGCCAATATTTTCACAGAATTCTCGGCATTCTTCTCGGTGGTCACCGTTCATGGCTAATTTTGGAAAAAATTGAGCTTTACCGTCTGGGAGCTCTTTATCCATATATTGATCATTGGGGATGATCCAAAGTAATTTTTGTTCGTAATTCATATTTATTCCATCCTTTCTTCGGATAATTGTTGGTGATTATTTTATACTAATGGCTATTATTTAGATTTGGGAAATGAATTCGTTTGATTGTACAAATCTGTTAAAATATGTGTTTCCCTGTTTGGATAAGCTTGAGATATTTTCATTTGAAGATTACTATCTAACTCAAAGGGATAACTTGTAATTTCTAAATTAGGAAAATGATAACTTAGTCTTCGTAATGTTCTGATTAATTTTTCGGTTTGATTACCAATATCTCTAGTTAATTGAGCTAGTTCTTCCTCTTTAATTTGTTCTAAGCGCTCTTCTTTATAGAGAAAACGAAATAAAGAGATAGATTCATTTAGAGCTTGTTCTTTCGCTAAATAACGAAGAGGCAAAAAGCTAGTGGTGACTAGTTTAGTGATTCCATTTCGTTCTAGATGTTTTAGAAACATAGTCAAACTATATAAAGCACTAACTGAGATATCTGAAATGTTCTCAGGATAATATTCTGTCTTTTTTTCTTTATACGCTTGATACTCAAAAGAATCTTGAACATGGTCATTCGCTTTATATAAATAGCGGTCGACCTTTTTAAAGAAAGATGTTTTATTCTCACTACGAGGGCGTTTTTTTCCTTTAATACTATATAGATAAGCTACTCCATCAGATATACCATAACTGATCTGCGGTAAGGGGTAACTCTCCCCATTTCTATTTTGATTATATCCAATGATTTTACTATCTAAGTAGTACGGTGTTTCTAACGAAGCGAATTGTCTTTTCACTTCTGAGACGATTCCTAAGCCTTGATTTGTATCTAATGGCGCTTCTAATGGCGTCGTTATATCTTCTCGAATAAAAAACTGAATTCTTCTATTTAGAAAGACTTGAGGATTGATGAAATCTTCACTAGTGGCATTTTTCCAAACTAACAAAAGTAAATATTTTATTTGATTATGAATACTTTCCCCGCAACATAGAACCAAATATCTTCGTAGATTTTCTTCTTCATTTAAAAATTGAACCTGTTGTTTGATGTATTCTACTAACAAGGAATCGAAGTTTTCTTTATCTCTAATGATTAAAACTGGCGGATCAAAGGATAAGTCATCATTTCTTGGATCATTGAATAATAAACTAGCTTCTTTTTTCTCATCATTAAGGATAGAAAAAGGGAAATAATAAGGATTATCATGTATTTTTATTTTTCCCTTTTCTAGTTTTAATTCAGGTACGATTTCTTTATAAAATATCCCTAAGATTAAATCATCCAAATGATTTCCCCCCTTTCTATGTTGAATTTTAAAGAAAGAAATTATCTTTTATTTGATTAACATACTGTCTCCAAAAGAGAAGAAACGATATTTTTCTTTAATGGCTTCTTGATAAGCATTTAATATATTTTCTCTTCCTGCCAAAGCGCTCACTAACATAATTAGAGTTGACTTAGGCAAATGAAAATTAGTAATTAACCGGTCAATTGCTTGGAATTTATACCCCGGATAGATGAAGATATCCGTAGTTCCGTAACATTTTTGGAATTGATGGTACTTATTCATAATCGTTTCTAAAGTCCTAACACTAGTTGTTCCTACAGCGATAATCTTTTTTCCTTCTTTTTTGGTTTTGTTTAAAATATCCGCTGTTTCTTTGCTCATTTCATAGTATTCAGTGTGCATTTTGTGTTCTTCGATATTTTCTACTTGAACCGGTCTAAAGGTGCCTAATCCAACGTGAAGGGTTACATAGGTAATATTAACCTTTTTCTCTTTGACTTTCTTTAAGAGTTCTTCAGTAAAGTGTAATCCAGCGGTTGGTGCAGCAGCACTTCCTAGATTTTTGGCATATATCGTATTGTAACGAGACTGGTCAGCAAGTTGTTCGTGAATATAAGGAGGTAATGGCATCGTGCCTAACTCATCTAAAATTTCCAGTAAAATCCCGTTGTAGATTAATCGATAACAACGAATGCCATCTTCTTTTTCCTCGGTACATTCTGCTTTTAGTTTTCCTTCTCCAAACGAGATTACTGTTCCTTTATGAACACGTTTAGCAGGTTTAGTCAAACACTCCCAAGTATCATTCTGCATATCCTTCAATAATAACACTTCAATTACAGCCTTTGTCTCTTCTTTGATTCCAATCAATCTAGCCGGTAAAACCTTGGTATCGTTTAATACCAAGGTATCCCCTTCTTCCATGTAGGATATAATATCTGGGAATTGATGATGCTCAATTTCTCCCGTTTGCTTATCTAGTACTAATAATCTAGAGCCATCTCTTTTTTCGAGTGGTGTCTGTGCGATCAACTCACTTGGTAAATTATAGTTAAAGTCTTCTAGTTGCATAACTATCCTCTTTTCTATTTGCGCATCATATCTAGTAGTTCATAATAATCTTTTTGATAAATTTCATTAGCTAATTTTTCTAAGAATTCTTCTTTATGCGCTTTAGTAATTCTTTTTGCTTTATACATACGATAAATATATTCTAAAATTTCTGTTCTTACGTCTACTTCTAGAGTTTTAAATCTAGCCGCGTGGAGTGCTTTCGGATGACCAATAATAGGTAACATTTTACTCATTTCTTTTATTGTTTTATCTTTAAAATAATCTGTCAACATAAATATTGGTCCATCTTCCAATAATTTTATATTAACCTTACCGTTTTCTATTAAACTAGCTAAGGTAATAATATAAATATACTTTTCGCCTGGAGTAATCATTAATTCATCGACATAATCAATAAATTTCAAAATTTTCTGTTGTTCATCCTCTTCCTCTATTAATAAGACGGGCAAACAATTCCATTTCTTTATGTTATCATGTTCCTTTAAAATTGCGAAATCATTGCTTACCGCCTCGTTAATATAGTTGACAATTTTTTCTAATGACATTCCACTAAATATTTTTTCGATTTTAACTTCTTTCATCCTTTTTATTCTCCTTTTATCAATTAAATATCGTATTTTGATATTCTATTTTTAAATGTTCATAAGCTAAATGAGTAGCTACTCTTCCACGTGGAGTTCGTTTTAAAAATCCTTGTTGTAATAAATATGGCTCACATACATCTTCTAAAGTGGCTACTTCTTCTCCTATCGCACTAGCTACGGATTCAATTCCAACTGGTCCACCACGGAATTTTTGAATAATCGCTAACAAGAATTGGTGATCAGTTTCATCTAAGCCTTTATCGTCAATTTTTAAACGTTCGAGGGCTTTCTTGGTAATTGACAAATCAATTATTCCATTTCCTTCTACCAAGGCAAAATCGCGAACACGTTTAAATAGACGATTGGCGATTCGCGGTGTACCGCGACTTCTGCTAGCAAGTTCTAAAGCGGCTTGTTCCTCAATAGGAACACCTAAAACACGCGAGGTTCTTTTTACAATTGCCATCAACTCTTCGGTGGTATAATATTGTAACTTTTCAATAATTCCAAACCGATCTCGTAGAGGAGAGGTCAAATCTCCAGCTCTTGTGGTTGCCCCAACTAAGGTAAATGGGGGCAAGTTGATACGAATACTTCTCGTATTCCCTTCCCCACCAATCATGATTTCTAACATAAAGTCTTCCATAGCAGGATAAAGAATTTCTTCGATAAAGGATGGCATACGATGAATCTCATCAATAAACAGCACATCATTTGGTTCGAGTGTAGAAAGGATGGCGGCCAAATCTCCAGATTTTTCAATGCTTGGACCACTTGCTGTTTTGATATTTACCCCAAGCTCATTAGCGATAATATTTGCTAATGTTGTTTTTCCTAATCCTGGAGGGCCATATAATAATACGTGGTCAAGTGGTTCTTTTCTCATTTTTGCTGCTTCGATATATACTTTAATATTTTGTTTGACATCTTCTTGACCGATATATTCATTAAGATGATCGGGGCGAATATTGGTATCCGCATCTTCTTCATCTAATACTTCTCCTGAGAGAATCTTTTCTTCCATAATAACACCCCTTTCTAATTATTTTAGTAATAATTTTAATGCTTCTTTAACTTGCTCTTCTAGAGATAATTCTCCATCTATTTTAACGACGACAGATTTCACTTCTTTTTCTTTATAACCTAAACCTTTTAATACTTCTATTAATTCCTCATAATTATTAGAAATATTGGCCATATCTCCAGTTAATTGAATCTTTCCTTTTAGATCTAAAATGATCTGTTTAGCTAACTTTTCTCCTATTTTTGGAAACTTCTTTAAATATAAAATGTTCTCTCTTTCAATGGCATCAACAATACCTCCTATAGAACCAGTTGCTAAGATAGGTAATGCCATGCGAGGTCCTAGTCCTTTTACAGCGATTAGTTTTAAAAATAAATCTTTTTCTTCTTTTGTTTTAAAGCCATATAGGCTATTTTCATCTTCGCGAATATATTGATAAAGATAAATTTTATACTCTTCATCTAAATTAAATGCATAAGGATTTGGTGTATTAATCTGATAGCCAATACCAGACACTTCAACGATGATAGAACTAGCTTCGACATCGGTTACCTTTCCTATCATATAATTATACATAACATTTCTCCTTTTCACTATTCTTATTATATAATAAATTATCTTTTTTTGAAATAGAACGTAGTTAAATTAGCAGATAATTTATTCTATGTAGTAGATCATGAAAAACATTTTGATAATAAAGAAAGTACTATACTGAACTAGCATAGCACTTTCTTTTGCTTTAATCTTTATTTGAACGATTTCTCTTACGAGCATTTTTAATGCCTTCTTTTTTGGCATTTCTTCTTCTTACCCCAGGTTTATCATAACCTTCTCTTTTTTTGCATTCAGAAGGGACCCCATCTCTAGCTACTTTTTGCTTAAATTTTTTTAGTGCGAACTCTAGATTCCCGTTTTTTACTGGCACTTGTGTCACTATTTTCCCCTCCTTCCGCGTTTACTACAATAGATTATAGCGCAAATTTCTACATATTTCAACATATTTTGTATTCATTTCACAAAAATTTGTGAGTGATAAAATAGATTTCTTACTCTTTTGTTACCCGAATTTACATTTTCTGCTAAAAACGAGAATGCATTTTCTATCACTTGTTCTAATTCACTATTGAAAGAAGTATAACTAACAAGTTCTTTTTTCACCTTTTTAATTAAACTATCCAATTCTTTATCATCATCAATATTCATCACTGCTTCACGAATTAATTCGATAGATTCATTATCATCAACATACTTTTCAAGAAGGTTACATTCTGTTTCATTTAAAAAAGAAACTTCAAAGGAAGTATAATTTTTTATATAATTTTCAAGATCGTATTTTAAAATTAATACCCTAAGATCATAGAAATTATTTCTATTCATTTTATTCCCACTTTCTACTTCAATTATATAAAAAGTATAAATAAAAGTAAAGAAAGAGAAACTGAGATTCCCTTTTGCTTTTCTTTTAGAAAATAAGAAAAGCGATTATTTAATGCTTTATGTTCCTTTTATCTTAATTTTTATCGTTAAAGCGAACACATTTTGTTACTAAATATTCTTCTAATGGATGAGCCAAAACTTCTACCTAAAGATGCGATAGTGTCAATTAACGTAGACACTGCATTTACTAACGTTCCTGTAATACTTGTTCCTCCCTCTATTGAGAGTAATTCTGTTTCACTGATAATTTGCATTTTTCCTCCTTATTTATCACATTTTACTGGACGCGTCAATCCGTCAAAAAAACCTACAATAAATATAGCGGCAGCAATAATTCCTCCTACTCCCCATAAGGTAAGGCCACCTCCTTGAATGTTTTCTAATTCTTGTTCTCTTAATTTTTTCATACTACTCCTTTCTTACTATCTGATAAATGCTTTGTATTATTGTCGACGAGGATACAATAACTTTTCCTTCAAGCATCTCCATGTCACTTTTCAAGTGATTCAATTTTAAATACACATCGACCTCGTCACTATTGTTTTTGCCTTGTACAGAAACTATTTGATAAAGGTATTTTTCATGGCCAATTACCATTGTGCCAATTTCTTTTATTGTACCAAATTCCGCTATTGATAGCGAAATTTTATAATTAGTTTCTGCCTTGATCAAATCTACTTTGTAGCTTTTCTCTAGTTTCAGAAAAATTGCCACATACAGTACTCCTATTATTAAAATTAATACTACCCATTTTTTCTTCTTTAACTTTGGCGACGGTAATTCTTCTTGATGGAGCTCACTAAGTTCTTGAACAATATCGTTAGCGTCCATAAATTGCACCATCTATCAATTGATATTTATGAGAAAAAAGGTCATTGTTATGATACCTATGGGATATCATTACAAAGATTTTGTTTGGATATTCTTGAAATAAGGCACTTAGAATTTCTCTTTCTCTTTGAATATCAATTTCATTCATACTCTCATCAAAAATATAACATTTAGCATTTTTCATTAATGCCCTTGCTAGGATTATTCTTTGCCGTTCACCACCGCTTATATTAAAACCATTTTCTTCTAATGGCATCTGATAGGACAAAGGACTTCTAGAGGCAATCTCGTTAACCTTACATAATTGACAAACCTTTAAGAATTTTTTTGGTGCTGGTTCATAGTTATCCTTATCTGTTAAGCAGATATTTTCATAGATCGACGTAGAAAACAACTGTTCATTTTGTGAAACATAGCAAATATTATTTCGCAAACAATCTAAAGAATAATTTGTTAATTCTATGTCGTTTATCTTTATCTTTCCTTGATCAGATGATAACATTCCAGTCAATAAACGAGCTAGAGTACTTTTTCCACTTCCACTCAAACCATAAATTAAAATCCGTTCTCCTTTATGTAAAGATAAATTGATGTTTTTTAGCACTTGTTCTTTTCCGTTATAAGTGTAGTGAATGCTTTCTAAGTTAACTTCTTCTATGTTTTCTATTTCTTTTATCAATCCTTTTTCCATATTTTCTGGAACCACATCGTAAAGTTCATCTATTCGCTCTATAGCTACTTTCGTTTGTCTATATTGAATAGCCAACTCACTCATATTTTGAATTGGCGACAAGAAATAGTTCATAATCGATTGATAAGTCAATAGTGTTCCTAACGACATCATTTTTTGTTGAACAAATACACCTCCAACAATCAACACTAAAAATGTCCCGTATTCTTCTATTATATTTTTTAATAGTAACTGATAGTTATATAATGTATTGTATCTAAAACTTGTTCGATTATAGCGATTGTAACATTGGCGAAAACGATTGACTATCTTTTCTTCTATATGTAATTCCTTGGTAGTCTCTATACCAGCTATTGTTTCTGTCAAATAAGAGTTGGCTTGGCTGGCATATACTTTTGCATTTTTTATATATTTTTCTAATATTCTTTTAAAAAGCTGAATACCAGAAAATACTAAGATAAATATAATGAGTACAATAATTGTTAGCCTTAGATTTAGAAATAAAAGCACGAGCAAGGAGAATACGACAAGTAATACATCCATTAAGATATAGATAGATATTTTTGAAAAAGTGGTCTTTATAGTTTCAATGTCCTGTATTCTAGAAATTATTTCTCCGGTAGTCCTATTTTTATAATAGAGGTGAGGAAGCGATAAGATATGATGATAAACATCCATAACCATTTTTTTGCTTAGAGAGTGTTCTAAATAATTAAACAAATGATTGCGGTAATACTCCAACATTACTTTGCTGATGATTACTAGGGTAAAAAAAATGAATAAACATTGCAGATTGTAATCTGTAGGATAGGGAATAAAGTACTCTAATAGAAGTTCAAACTGAAAAGATGTCAGAATATTTAAACAAGTAAATATTACTGAGAACAAACAGAGTGTGATGACTATTTTTTTATTTTGTAACATAAATTCTATTAGTTCTTTTTTTAGCTTTCTTTCATTTTCAATGATGTCTAATTTCCTTTTTGGTGTACAGAGCAAAAATATCTTGGAAGAAATTTTTTCAAAATCAGAATATTTTATTCTACTAATTCCTGTTGCGGGATCAGCAATTAAAAATTGCTGGCTTTTATCATTTTTTTGATAGATAACTAGAAAATGAGAGTAGCTAGAATCTATTACAACGTGAGCTATGCATGGTAAATCCGTTGTTTTTAACGTAGCAGGTTCCCCTTTTACTCCTATTACCTCTAGCCCACATTGTTCGGCAGCTTTTTTTAAATTGCTGGCATTTACTCCTTTTTTTGTCGTTTTAGAAAGTTCTCTTAAATACTCTTTCGAAACACTACCACCATAGAATTTTAGAATCATCAAAAGAGAACATACTCCGCAATCTTTAGCGCCTTCTTGTTGAACGAATGGATATTTCATCTTGATCACTTCCTACTATAATTATGTAAAAAAATGAGCAAATGACTTGCGGAAATTAATTTTTTTATAAAATATGTTGAGTCATTATGACACTTGTATTATATTTTTTTATTATCCACTAATCATCGCCTCATACTTTAATTTACTCATCAGTGTAGCTACTTGTAAAAGTGTGCTGTGAAAGAAGAGGACGGTGAAGCATCAAATTCTAAATTAAGTATTTTTGAATAAAACTTTTTTTACTTTATTTTTCCTATCCCGCTATATTTTAATTTTATTATTATACTGATTGAATACAGGCCTTTTACCATAGTTGTTGGAAAGTTTAATCATTTGTCTTGTCAAACAAGTCATTATATATTATATTGGTTTTAGTCATATAACTTTAATATAAAAACAGGTTATTAAATCAACTATAAATGTCATGATAGTTAGACATGGGAAAGAAGGAATACTATGTATTCAGTAGCGGAAAATCGTGTAATGATTGAAATCAAAAAATCTAAGTTTATCGCTTGTTTATTTCCGGTTACTACCGAGAAGGAAGTAAATAAATATGTAGAAAAAGTAAAGGCAGATTATCCTGGCGCTACTCATTACTGTTATGCCTATATTATTGGTAATAAGCAAAAATGTTCAGACGATCACGAACCTCATGGTACAGCTGGAGCACCTATTTTAAATGTTTTAATCAAGCGAAAATTGAATTGCGTTCTTTGTGTTGTTGTTCGTTATTTTGGAGGAATTAAATTAGGAGCTGGTGGTCTTGTTCGCGCTTATTCCAATGTAACAAGCCATGTATTGGACTCTACTTCGGTTATTGAATTAATTCCGTCATACGTTATTACTGTTACCGTTAGTTATGAAGAAATCAAATCTTTTTCTTCTTTAGTTAAATCATATTCTGTTCTAGAAATAAACTACAAGGATAAGATTAGCTACCGTTTAGAAATACCTCAAGAAGACTTGCCGTTCTTTCACAACTATTCTGTTCAAATTATAGAAAATCGGCATCTAAAAAAGACAACACTTTGAAAGGTTGTCTTTTATTCTAGATTTTTTTGTAAATCTTTTAAACTTTGTAAAAATTCATTTGTTCTTTTGATTTCTGCTTCCATTTCCGCAACATTAGTTGTATTTTTTGCCACAGCCGGTTCTTGTTGAATTCCATAGACCGGAGAAATCATTGGACTACTTTTGAATCTTGTTGTTCTAGGAATATTGCTGTTGACTGGATTTTGTTGTTGGTGGTTAGCCGAAACGGTTGTTTGATGCGGAACAGTTGATGCCTTCTCTATAGTTGAAGTTTGAGGTTGAACTTGCTGATTTTCTGCTTGAGAGCGATATAGCTCTTCCATATTAATTGGTAAGCTATTGTCGTTCATGTATTGTGTTTTTTCATTTTCATTATATAACTTGTCGAACTTTTCTTTGAGTTCAACATAGCTGATAATCGCATTTTGTTCTTGCTCTTCTTCAAATTTCGCATATTTATCAATGGCTTGTTCATCGTTTACTGCCTTTTCTAACTCTCTTGTGATTGCTTCGACATCGATCTGAGCTTGTGTTTTTTCGAGTTCTGGTTCCTGATATATTTCTTCTTTCGTATCCATTTCCCATATGCTTTGGTCGATATTATTAGTTTGAATAACTTGACTTTTATCCTCACTATCTAAAACTTCGATTTCCTCGTGAACACAATTTTTCTTTTCGATAATTGGATCTACTCTTTTACCGCTAGAACTGGAAACTTCTGGTGCTCCTGTAGTCACATTTGGTGGAGTTTGAGTTACCCCTTTAGATATTGTAGAAGCACTTTGTATTGGGGCAGAAGGTTGAGCAATCGGAGTTTTATTTACTTCTGCTTGGGCACTTGTTTTTTCATTAGTCACGGCCTCTACCTCAGCAGTTGCGGATACTTGTTTTATTATTTCTTGTTCTTGTTCTGCTTTTTCTGCTTCCATACGTAAATTATTTAATCGTTTAGATAACTTTCTACTATCAAAAAGATTATCTTTCTTACGACTTTTCACCTTATCGACAATTAAAATTACGGCAATTAGTACAACAACGACTATAATTAAACCATAAACCAAAAATAGTTCTTTGCTGATGTTATTTCCAATAATACTGACAATATTCACTGCTTCTTCACCTCATATCTTGATAACGCACAGCACTCATAATGAAAAGTCCCGCTGTTTCTGTTCTTAATACGGTGTCCCCTAAGGACACTCTCTGAAACCCGTTTTCTATTAAAAGTTGTTCTTCTTGATCACTCAAACCACCCTCGGGTCCTATTACAAATAACATTGTAGCACTATTTGGAGTGTTTGATAACAGTTTTTTTAGATTTTTCTGTTTTTCTGATACGGAACAAATCATCTTGACATCGTAGTTGTCTAGCTGACATAGTTCTTTAAAAGAAAGAATAGGATTGACTTTCACTAAACTAGTTCGCTTGGATTGTTCTGATGCTTCTTTAACAATTTTTTCCCATCTAATTTTTCTTTTCTCATCCTTTTTATCTGCTTTTACTACCGAACGTTCAGCACAAAACGGAATAATTTCTGTTACTCCTAGCTCAGTTGCTTTTTGTAAAATGTAATCCATCTTTTTCTCTTTTACTAGTGCTTGAGCAAGCGTAATTGAGCGAGCATGTTGATTAGAAGACAATAGTTCACCTACTAGTTTTACTTGAACTTGATTGTCTAAAGATTCTATTTGCCCTAAATAGGCCTTTTCCTGATAAACAAGTTCTATCTTCTCTCCTAATTTCATTCGCATTACTCTTTTGATATGGTAACTATCTTCGTGACTTAAAATCACTATATCTCCTTGGATATTTTCTACAAAGTACCTCTGCATGTTCTCACCTGTAAACAGTTTACCGAATAATTCTTAGAAAGTAAATAATAGGACAAGAAAAAAAGAGAATTTCTTCTCTAATCAACACTACCAAATCTAGAAAATGGAAAAATAATGAATCTGGCATGACCAATAATATCTTTTTCACTGACTACACCGATAATTCTACTATCGATAGAATCTTCTCGGTTGTCCCCTAATACAAAATAATAATGATCAGGAATTTTCTCTAAATTGAAATCACTTAACTGAAAATCATAAGTCGTTCCATTTCCGTAGGGATCTTCTATTTCTTTGCCATCAATATATAACTGATTATCTTTATACTCTATCTTTTCGCCTGGTAACCCAATTACTCGTTTGATTAATTTTGTGCCACCGGACTCTAAAACGATCACATCAAAACGCTTAATGTCACTAAAGCGATAGCTGATTTTATCTAAAATCATCACATCATTTTCATGTAAAGCTTCTTCCATACTAGCACCATTTACGATAATCGTAGAAAATAAAAACTGCTTAACGAGTAAAACAATAAGAATGATTCCTAAATATGGTAATAGTTCTAATCCTATTTTTTTTAATTTCTTTCCATCCATAGATTATACCTAAAGAAAAAAATAAGACAACGTCTTATTTATCTCTTCTTTCTTTAATTTTGTATTGACCAACTAATCCTCGTAAGAAAGTTAATTTAGAACGTCTTACTTTACCTTTACGGACAACAGTAATCTTCGCAATTTTTGGTGAATGAATTGGGAAAATTCTTTCTACACCAATTCCTGAAGACATTTTTCTTACTGTAAATGTTTCAGATACGCCACCACTACGACGAGCGATTACCACACCTTCAAAAGATTGAATTCTTTCACGCTTTCCTTCGATAATTTTTACATCAACTCTTACAGTATCTCCTACTCTAAATTCTGGGATATTAGGGTTGATTTGTTTGGCATTGATCTTATCAATAACATTTGCCATTTACGATATCTCCTTTCTTTGTTTTTTAAGCAATCATATCCACTATATTATTCAATATTATTTGTTCATCAAAGACATCGGATTACTAACGAGTAAGATTATATCATAGTCTATTAGAGAATGCAATTGTTTTTTTGACTATTTCTCATTTCACCAAATTAAAATTCATGGAGTGAAAAGTTTTTCTAAATGCAACCCCTATTTTGTAAAAGGTTGCATTTAACTGGGTAAAGCTATCTAGTTGCATT
>CALVOU010000025.1 GCA_944350365.1 uncultured Bacilli bacterium | reverse complement strand
CCTTTAAACTTAGGATAATTGTTTTGATGTTTGATAAATCGTTTAAATGCGTCCTCTAAATCAAATAAACTACATCTCAAACTACAAGAATCTACTTCTTTCAAGAATGGATATTCTGAATATAAATTAGGCAAATCTTTAATCATATCAAAACAAGTTAAATGTTCTTTCTTTCTTTTTTCAAGATAATGATTATAAACAAATCTTGTGCAACCAAACGTTTTTTGAATCATAATGATTTGTTTATCATTTGGATAAAGACGAAACTGATAACTTTTATACATATTCATGATGTCATTCCCCCTTTGGTGTTAATAGTTAACAAGACTATACCAAACAAATGTATGCAAATCAAGTAAATTACAAAATTTTCTATTTTTTATTTTATTCTTCTATACCAAGCAAATTCCTAGTATATAAAAAGAGTGCTTAGCCACTCTTTTTATCTCCTTCTTCTAACATTGTCGTAATAAAAATACCATATCCTTTATCCGAATCATTAACGACGACATGAGTAACACCACCAATGATTTTTCCATTCTGAATGATTGGACTACCGCTCATTCCGGCAACTACACCACCAGTTTTTTCTAATAACTCTTTATCGGTTATTTCAAACAGAATGTTCTTGGTTGTACTTGTTTTATCCACTTCTAGTATTTCAATTTCAAAATCTTCTACTTGATCTTTGTTAATTACTGTTCTGATCGTCGCCTTTCCAGTTTTGACATCTTCAGGTTTCCCGACCTCGATAGCGTCACTCGCTGAAAACTCACTCGTTATAGTACCAAAAATTCCACTCTCTTCGTTAGCTTCGATATTTCCGATTACTTCATCACGATAAATTTTAGCCTGTTTTTCACCCGGTTCTCCATCTTTAGAAGGTTTAATTCCTGTTATTTCCGAAGTATAAATCTCACCATCTCTGATTTCGACTTTCTGTAGTGTATTTTTATCGGCTATTTCATGCCCTAACGCACCATAAATACGACTTTCTGGATCAATATAAGTAAGAGTACCAATGCCATTAATTTGATCTTTAACATAGATTCCTGTCTTATAAACACCACTCTCATCGACTTCTAAAGCTAGTTTAGTCGTTTTTTCTTCATCACCACGCATGAATTTAACAACCATCTCTTCATTTTTGTACTTATCAACTAAACTGATCATCTGACCGATGGATGTTACCGCTTCATCATTGATTTCTAGAATCATATCTCCTACTTTAAATCCAGCATTTTCGGCAATATAAGTACCATTTACCTCGTAAAAACCAACGATAGATACATATTTGGCATTCATCTTAATTCCGATGTTTTCTCCACCTGGTATAACATAATCAGAATAAGCAAATACTATAGATGGAAATAAACCAAAAAGAAGAAGGAACATAATTCGTAGTTTCTTTTTAAAACGCATGATATCAACTCCTTTTAAAAATACACTACATTATTATTATGATTACAGTCAAAAAAAATAATCGATGTAAAAAATACCAACTTAACTTAGCCTATCAAAATAAAGAAAAAACAAAAAAAAGATTACTCTTCAACAGAGAAATCTTCTAATTTTCCATCCTTATTTAAAATTTTATGAATACTATCTTCCGCATTTTTAAGTTTTTCATCACAAATTTTTACAATTTTCATTGCTTTGTTAAATTCATCGATTGCATCATCTAAGGGAACATTTCCACTTTCTAGATTTTTAACAATTGCTTCTAATTGATTCAAATTTTCTTCGAAAGAAAGTTCCTGTTCTTGTTCTTTCGCTTTTGTCATGATTTTACCTCCTCTACTTTTGCGCAAATTACACCATCCATGATCTCAATTTCCATATTTTCTTGTTTCTTCACTTGATGAATAGATGTAATTACATGACCATTACTACGCGTAATACTATATCCACGTTTTATTGTCAGTAATGGATTTAGAATCTCTAATTTATTTAGCGCATGTAAATAACGATTTTGCTCATTTTCTAATACTTTTTGAATACTATTTTCTAGTTTTTGTTTTAAATTTTGGCAATTATTTTTCTCGTTCACAATAATCGAATTCATCAACAAATGAATCTTTTCAAACAAAGCATCGAAGCGTTGTTCCTTAACTTGATACATGGCAATCGGATTAGTCAAAATATAACTCTTCTTCAACGTTTCTAATTGATCCTTTTTGGTTGCCATCATCGTCATGATTGCCTGTTCTAAACGAAGTTCTATCTGTTTAAAATATTGATAGAAATCATGGATATTAGGAACGGCCATTTCCGCTGCTCCTGTAGGAGTAGGTGCTCGTAGATCAGCAACAAAATCGCTAATCGTAAAATCGATTTCGTGTCCAACCGCAGAAATTACTGGTATTTTACAAGCATATATTGCCCGAGCTACTTGTTCATCGTTGAAACACCACATATCTTCAATCGAACCACCACCACGACCGACAATTAATACATCGATATCGTATTCTTGCGCTTTTTCGATTTGTTTAATAATTTCTGGTGCAGCACTAGCGCCTTGAACTAAACTAGGAAAAAGAATCGTCTTCGTAATTGGCCATCTTCTTTTAATGGTCGATAAAATATCTCTAATCGCAGCTCCCGTTGGAGCGGTAATAATGCCCACTGTTTTAGGAATTTTGGGAATCTTCTTCTTGTGTTCTGGATCAAAAAGGCCTTCTTGCTGGAGTTTCTTTTTTAACTCTTCAAACTGAACATATAAGTTTCCTACCCCATCTTCTACCATTTCTTCGACGTAAATTTGGTATCCACCAGTCGCTTCATAAACACTAATTCTCCCTGTTACTAAAACCTTCATTCCATCAGCTGGACGAAAATTCATCTTAACAACATTAGAAGCAAACATCACAGCATTAATACGAGAAGTCTCATCTTTTAACGTAAAATAATAATGCCCTCTCGTATGAGCTTTAAAATTAGAAATTTCACCCCGTAAAAACACATGGGCAAGATGTTCATCATTATCAAATTTAAACTTAATATAACGGGTTAACTGACTAATACTAATGTATTTATCCTGCATATTAGTTACTTCCTTCAGTCAAAGATTCTTCTTTTTCATGAAAGACTTCATCTAATACCGCATTAATCATTTTCGTTACTTTTTCATCCGAATATTTCTTAGAAAGTTCTACTGCTTCATTAATCGCTACAATACTAGGTGTCTTCGTATACAATAGTTCATAAATACCAATACAAATAATGGCCTGATCCACTTTATTTAAACGATCCATTGGCCAATTTGTCAAATATTGATTAGCTTTTTCCACAATTTCTTTTTGATTATCCAAGATTCCATATAAAAGTTCATTGACAAAATCATTTTCAATTTCTAATTGTTCTTTTTTTAATTTCTCGACGTCAAATTCGACAGAAGCTTCTTTTAAAATAAATACTTGATACAAAATCTTCATTACAATTTCTCGTAATTCACTACGACTTTTCATAAAGTACCACCCAGATAAAAGTTTATCATATCTTGATATAAAGGTCAAAGTAATTTTCGTAAATTGACAAAAGAAAAAATAGGGCTATTCCTCTACTTTTTCAAAGCTTGTTTCTAGTTTTATTTTCTCTAAAGATGAAGAGATAAATTCCATTTCTAAACGATAAGAAGAAACCGTATCCAGATTGATTTCTCTAGTTGATGTAACTAGTTGTTTTCCTGTTAAATATTCATTTAGCAAAAAGATTGGGTGATACTCGTCATCCACTTTTCCTACATAATCACTCTCATAAGAATCACTTTCTAAGGTACTAACCACTTCATCTTCGTAATAAAGAACTAAATTGACCTCAGTAACTAACGAATCACTCTTATACTGAATATCGCTAATTTTTAATTGATCGTTCCCACATCGATCGGTAATTAACTGCGCACTAAAAGTTAAATCGCTATTAGTACTCTGATAAAATAATTCCTGTTTATCACAAAATAATGTACAGCCACTCATGAAAAGCAATAAAACCAAAAGACAAAACAACTTCTTCATACTATTCACCATCCATTCATCATCTAAAAGATAACACAGAAGAAAAAAATAGGCAACATCTCTTAGAAAAGAAATATCCCTATTTTCTACTTATCTATATTCATTGATTATCTGTTGTTAACTAACATCTATTTTTTCGCCTTTAGTTCTTTTTTCCACTCGTACAAGAGATTTAACGCCTCAATTGGCGTGATTTCTAACGGATTAATACTCTCTAGCTTCTCGGTTAAAAAGTCCTCTTTCTCCCCTTCTTTCTCGTCAAAATCTAAAAATAAACTAGTCTGAGTAAAGGTTTGTTTCTTATTTCCCTTATTTTCATATACTTCTAGAATTTCTTCAGCACGTTCAATTAAACTACTTGGTAATTTAGCTAACGATGCGACATGAATACCATAACTTTTATCTACTGCCCCACTTTTTATTTTATGAAGGAAAGTAATTGATCCTTTTTCTTCAATCGCACTGACATGAACATTTTTTAAATTCGGTAAATCAGCTGCTAGAGCGGTTAATTCATGATAATGGGTAGAAAACAATGTTTTAGCTTTAATTTTATCGTGAATATATTCTAAAATAGCTTGAGCTAGACTCATTCCATCATAAGTAGCTGTCCCACGTCCTAATTCATCAAATAAAATTAAACTATGTTCTGTTGCCTCTTGAATTGCCATATTGGCTTCTTTCATCTCAACCATAAAGGTAGATTCGCCACTAACCAAATCATCTGATGCGCCAATTCGAGTAAAAATCTGATCAAAGATTGGAATCACACAACTCCGACAAGGAACAAAAGAACCAATCTGAGCCATGATAATAATAATCGCAAGTTGCCGCATATAGGTACTTTTTCCTGCCATATTAGGTCCAGTTATGAGTAAAATATTGGTATCTTTTCCCATCATAATATCGTTGGCTACGTATTCACTTTTACTTACCTTTTCGACAACTGGATGTCTTCCTTCCTTAATCTGAATAACCTTATCATTCGTAATTTCTGGTTTTACATAATTATTTTCTTCAGCGACTGTCGAAAAAGAGACCAACATATCTACTTCAGCAAGAATCTTAGAAATCAACTGGATCCGTCCGATATATTTTCTAGTAATATCTCGAATTTCAATAAACAATTGATACTCAAGATTAATAATTTTTTCTTCTGCCCCTAAAATAATATCTTCTTTTTCTTTTAATAATGGGGTAATAAACCGTTCACAATTCGCTAAAGTCTGTTTCCTTTCATAACCAAATTCTTCTTTGATTAAAGGAATACTCCCTTTACTAACCTCGATATAATAACCGAATACTTTATTAAATCCAATCTTTAAATTCTTAATTCCTGTTCGATTCTTTTCTTCATTTTCGATCTGTAGAATAAAATCTTTACTGTTTTTACGAATACTTTTTAATTCATCTAATTCTTGATTATACCCGGCATTAATTAATCCTCCCTCTTTTAAAGTAGGAGGAGCATCTAACGAAATCGCTTTTTTTAATAATTGATATAGCTCATCTAAAGTTTCAATGTTTTTATCATAATCCAATTCCGTTAAAATCCGCTGAATATTAGGAAGTACCTCTAAAGAATTCATCAACTGAATTAAATCTCTAGCATTTAAATTACCATAACTAATTCTAGAAGATAATCGTTCTAAATCATAGACTTTATCTAATTCCTGAACAAGTTCTTCTTTTAAAATAAATTCCGTTAATAATTTTTCAATAATCGAATAACGTCTTAAAATTTCTTCCTTATCCGTTAAAGGATTCTCAATATTCATCTTAAGCATTCTACTACCCATTGCAGTCTTCGTTTTATCGAGTAACCACAATAGCGAATACATCCGGTCATGATTACGAATGGTCTCTACTAATTCCAAATTCTTTTTTGTATGTACATCAAAAAGTAAATGTTTCTGTTGGTCGACAATTTCTACTTTCTGAATATGAGATAAGTTTCCTTTCTTAGTTTCCAAAAGATAACTAAGTAGATGATTCATACCAGTTATAATACGAATATCTTTGATTTCTTGATAAATATACTGATACTCATCTTTCGAATAAACTTCATCGGTAATCGTAATCAACATATGATAATCTTCTCGTAAATGATTAATAATCGACCGATCAATTTTTGTATTGACAATCGCTTCTTTGATATTTAAATTCATGACTTCTTTTAATAATTTATCTAAATCGTGATCTAAGATAAACGCATAAGAGTATCCTGTCGATATATCAATATAACAGATACTAAAACAATATTCAAAGTCATAAATACTACCAATATAGTTATAATCTTTAGCATTTAAGGAATTATCTAATACTGTTCCTTTAGTAACTACTTGAATAACTTCTCTTTCTACCATTCCTTTTGCTTCTTTAGGATCTTGCATCTGTTCACAAATTGCGACTTTATAGCCTTTTTCAATCAATTTATCTAAGTATCCTTGGTAAGCATGATAAGGAATCCCACACATCGGTACCCGTTCATCTAAGCCACAGTTTTTCCCAGTTAATGTTAATTCTAATTCTTTACTACAAGTTAGCGCATCTTCAAAAAACATTTCATAAAAATCACCAAGACGAAAAAAGATAATCGTATCTTCATATTTATCTTTAATCTCTAAATATTGCCTCATCATTGGCGAAATTTTTTCTCTATCTACTTCACTACGTTTCATTATACACCTTCATTCTACTTGTCTGTTTTAGGAGAAAAATCAATAATTTTACATTTTATATCCTTGATCTTATTACCATCTAATTGATCTTCTAACGGATAAAAAGGATGTTCATATAATTTTTGAACTTCATCATATAAGCGCATTTGTCTAGCTATATACTCATCTTCATAATGTTTAGTCAACCGTTGTTTAAATTGTTGGTAACGACGACTTAACGAGTGATACCCTAACCGCATAGGAGTATATAAGTGCTTATCGTTATCTAATTGCGCAACATCTAGAATATAAGAAGAAAAACGAGCTTGTTCGTCTAAAAAGCCAATCAACGTAGTCAATTTTACCCAATCTTCTTCCCCATCAGGCTTAATACTTAATTCTTGGCAAAAATAAGCATAATGCTTAGACTCGTCATCTTCGAAGTCTAAAATGTCAAAGTAATCCGTAACAATCTTTTTTTCCTTTACTCGATATAGGGCATATTTTTCTTTTTGTTCTTCAGGAAACTGAGTTGTAATTAACCAATAATCGTCATGATGAAAATCACAAGAAAAAGAAATAAACGGCATTCCTTCTTTAGGAGTAGTCATAGTAACTAAATCAAAATTTTTCGTTTGTTCATTATATTGAAAATGAAAATATTGGTCATTATCTTCTGGCGGATTACCAAAAGCAACGCAAAAATCATGTTGATCTTTCGTAGCAAAAAAGACAGTAAGTTGCCATTTCTTTAAGGGAATTCGTTCCATACCAGATTTATCCACAAGCCCACTTAAACAGCTTCCGTCCGCAAGAATGCAAGTTGCCAAATAAATGTTTGGCATTAATGCACTTTTTTCACTGTAGTAAAAATTTAATAATCCAAACGAACTAACTTCTTTTTGAACAATACAAATATTTTGATTGTCTTCCATTTTCATCCCAACCTTATTTTGCCCAACTGGGCTAATGCCTTTTATTATACCATATTTCCTTATAAACGAAGATAAAAATTAGAAAGAAAAAAACTACTTATCGTAGTTACCCAAGTTTCTCTAAAGCATCTTCGAAACTATCGACACCGATAATTTCAATATCATAGTTTTTTTCTTGTTGTAACTTGATTGCTTCTTCGTAATTTTCCCCGTTAGGAACAATGAAGATATCTGCATTATCTTTTACTGCTCCCGCAAGCTTATATTTCACACCACCAATTGGCCCGGCATTACCTTCATAATCGATAGTACCAGTTCCCGCAATTTTCCGTCCTTTAGTAATATCTTCAGGTACAAGTTGATCATAGATTGCAAGCGTTAACATCAATCCCCCAGATGGCCCAGCTTCATTTTCCGAAAAATGAAGTTTAATCTCGGGATCCGTTTCATAAAGATAACTAGTCTGTAACGCTACACCAAGCAACTGACTATCTCCTTGTTGAATAATTTCTCCTGTACAAGTAACGCTCTTTCCATCACGAATAACCTCAAAAGTAAGAGTATCTCCAACCGCTTTCTCTTGAACAGCTGCTTGTAAATCACTCAACCCAGTAACTGCTTTTCCATCTACTTTTTGAATATCATCCCCGATTTTTAAATCTGTTTTACTATAAGTATCTAAATAAATAACATAATTTTTTACATCAGTTACCTTAAAATCTTTCCCAGCTTTTTGATAAGCAAGATAAATAGCGTTCATATTCGCATCATTTAAATAAATTCGATCTCGAGTCATCAAATCCTCTTCTGTTTCTTCTTCATTTAAAGATAAATCTTCCATAGGAACTAAATCCCAATCTGGCAAAACTTTAGCAAGCAAATAACCAGAAAGAGTCGCTTGTAATTCAGATACATAACAAAGATTATAACTACCACGACTAGCATAGCCATCCTCAATTTCGACACGGTCAGTAACATCTATTGTTCCCCCACCATTATAAATATAAAAAGGAAGAGGATAAAGACAAACCGCAACTAAAACAAAATAGAAGGAAATAAATAAATAGTTTTCTTTAATTATTTCTTTTATTTTTTCATATAGTTTAGTAAACATGACATCAATCCTTACTAATAAAGTATAACATGAAAGAAGCGTTTTTATGAGCAAAAAGATTAGTCAAGACTTATTTATCTGTCTACTTTTGACAATTACTGTATCTCTAGTTATCTTTTCTAACAAAGTCATTCAAGCAGCATCCTTTTCTCTTTCCATTTGGATAGAGAATCTTTTCCCTACCCTTTTTCCTTTTTTTGTGGTATCTAACTTATTATTGCGTTATGGCTTTATCGAAACTCTCGCTTCTTCCATTGGCAAAATAATGCCTCATATCTTTCACCAACCTAAAGAAAGCAGTTTCGTTCTATGTCTTAGTCTAATCTCTGGTTTCCCCAGTGGCGCGAAATATACTAAAGAACTAGTGGAAAATAAACAGCTCACTTCAGAAGAAGGTTCCAGACTTTTAACCTTCACTCATTATTCTAATCCTTTGTTTGTTTTAGGGTTAATCGGTAATCTACTCTTGGGAAATCAAAAACTAGGATTGATTATCTTAGTATCCCACGTATTAAGTGGGTTATTAATGGGAATAATCTTCGCAAAAAAAACTTCTTTAATTTCTAAACAGGAACAAAAAAAAGCTTTACCCTCTACTAAACAACCCCTAGGAACAACCTTGGCGAGTAGTATTCAGGATGCCTTATCTACCTTATTTTTACTTCTTGGAATCGTCACTATCTTCCTAGTTTTATCGACAATCATCGAACAATTTCTTCCTCTTAACCCCTATTTAAAAGCAATTATATTTGGAATTTTAGAAATGACACAAGGTGTAAAAACCATGAGCGTTCTTCCAATTACAGAATTCGTTAAAGCCATCTGGATAACTAGTTTTATCTCTTTTGGTGGCTTAAGTGTTCATATGCAAGTACTAAGTATCATCAGTGGAAGCAAAATAAAATACAAGTATTTCTTGGAAAGTCGTCTTTTACATGCGATACTTTCCGCAATACTTGTATCTTGTTTATATATTTTGTTAATTTAAATTCCTAAATACGTTACTCTAGCATAACCATTACCATCATTACCAATTTCTACATTAGTAATACCATTATTAGGCATGATTACTTTTTCGTCTGTTTTTTCTGTTGTCCATTTATTTCCGTCACCATCGATCATCAAGGTATTATTAAATACAAAGTTTGTATATTCTGAACCAGTCTGATGGCTAATTGAAGTAGAGGTAGAACCTTGAGAAATTGCTCGACAACCATTATGACCAGAAATGTAAGATGAGCCACCACCGGCTCCACCATGGCCACCATTTCCACCAGCATACCAGCCACCACCAGCACTAGATTGTGTGTGCGCAGTGGAAGTTATGACTCCGAATGAGCCTGTTGTTTCTTGCGCAATAAGGTTATTACTTGAATTGAATCCCTTTCTAATTCCGCCACTTGTCTGTGTACCACCAGTACCATAATAATGAGAAGTCCAACCGCTATATCCAGCAGAAGCTAAGTATTGTTCACTAGTACCAACACAATTACTATCATCACCATTTAAGCAGCCACCAGCTCCACCATCACCGGAACCATAAAGTACTAAATCTGTTGCGGAAGTTACGTTACGATAATTGGCACCGCCACCACCGCCAGCCACCATAATTCGAGATTTTAAACTATCAAAGTTATTCCAAGCACCAGAAACTAACCGCACGTCAGTTGAGCCCCCTCCAGATGCGCCATAAGCTTCTTGACCAGACGTCAAATCGCCGCCACCGTTCCAGCCACCAATTGCGGATTGACTTCCTTCGCCACCAACATAGAAGTAAAGAACTTGACCAGCTTGTAAATGGATATATCCACTAGTATAACCACCTAATCCTCCTTTATATGAACCAATGTCGCCACCAGAAGCACCCCATAATTCAATTCTGTAAGTGCCTGTTACTGGAATCGTATAAGTTTGAACATCCCCGGTATAAGCAAAATCTTTTGTATAGGAGTTAGAAGTTAATACATCGTTATTCGTCGCTACAATATGAATACCAAAATCATCATCAAAATCAATATGCTCAATATAAATATCAATTGAATAAATCTTAATCTCAGTACCATCAGATAAAATCGTACTATCTACAGATAAAAAGTCAGAATCACTAACAAATATCGATTGAAATTCTCCAGGTTGTCTACCACTAGGAATAGTTTCAGGCAAAGTATCCTCGATTGGATATTTTGTATCTCCGTAACGAATGTACTTGTTTAAAACAGAATCCCGATTACTAATATCGATCTTAGAAACTGCCAAAATCTTTTCTATTCCTGTTTTAAAAACAATATTACTACAAGAACTAAATTCACCTGAAGTACATTCTCCACCATGATTAATATCAGCGATACCAAGTTTTAGAATATCATCTTGAATTTCCTTAGTAATCGTATTTTTATAAGTCGATAATTCTAAATAGGTTAAATTAGTTTGAGTTTTATTCCGATAGTTCATAATTAAAGTTAAAATACCAGCTACAATCGTCATAATTAAGGCAAATGTTAATACCACCTCAATAACAGACATTCCCTTTTCATTCAATCTTTTCATCCTAACCTCCGTATTTACTCTTATAGATCCCAATATTAGCATACTTCGTTTCCGTTGTACCATCTATTAAAGGAACTGTTCTGGAAATAAATAAGCGATACACACCAGTCGCTTTATTAGAACTATCTCCGGGATTATAAAAAACCTCATTATCAGCAACTGTTTTTAAGTAATCTCGAAAATTACTCAATTTACCAGAATCAAAATATTCATTTTCATTAACAAAAGTTCTAAAGCTAGTATCAGTTCCATGTAATGTATTAGAAAGATTATATTTAGTTAGTAATACTACATCATTATCCTCAATATGAAGACTATTTTTTAATTTTGTACAATAGCTAGCATCCCGATAATAAGTAGTATCATTACAATTGCTAACATCTAAGTATGTAGCTTTTTGTAACTTTTCATCAACTACTGTAAAATCAACATAGTTAGTGATCATCCTTTTCATCATATCGACAGCGTAAACACTATCAATATCATCAAAATTTTGTAACTTTTCATATTGCCCTATCATCGGTACACTATTTCTGTAAACAAAGACAAAAATTGACATGACAAACACAGTAACAATCAACGTTTCAAGAAGGATAAACCCCTTATGACTTATTCTTTTCATAAATTCACTTTCCTTTATTGATTATCTTTAAAAAATATTATATAATAATTTAGTATAAAATACCATAGGGAAAATAAAATTATAAAAAGAAAAAAAGGATAAGGCTTAGGTGATAAAAGATGGTTAAATATGATGTAGAAAATATACCTATAGTAGATTTAGTAAATAAAATTATTTTAGTAGCAGTAAAAGCGCGAGCTTCTGATATTCATTTTGATCCATTAGAAGATGGATTAAAAGTTCGTATACGTATTGACGGTAATTTACAAGATCATACAATTATTCCTAAAGATAGTGAACGAAATGTCGTTACTAGAATAAAACTAATTTCTGGTATGAATATTACCGAAAACCGACTTCCTCAAGACGGAGCGATAAAAGGAAGAATTGACAATACTGATCTAGACATGCGTGTATCTGTTCTACCCACTAATGAAGGGGAAAAAGTGGTTATTCGTATCCTCGATTATAGTAAGAGTTTGGAAGGATTACATAGTCTAGATTTTTCACCTATTAATTTTGATAAAGTCTTACAAATGCTCGCTGTACCTAATGGAATCATCCTAGTAACTGGGGCAACTGGTAGTGGTAAATCAACAACAACTTATTCGATGCTACAAACACTTAATCACGAAGAAACAAATATCATTACGGTAGAAGACCCTATCGAAATGAATATTGAAGGAGTTAACCAAGTTCAAGTAAATAGTGAAATTGGGATGACCTTTGCAGCCGCGCTTCGTTCGATCTTACGTCAAGACCCTAATATTATTCTAATTGGAGAAATTCGTGATTCAGAAACTGCTAGAATTGCTGTCCGTGCATCAATTACTGGGCACCTTGTACTTTCTACGATTCACACCAATAACTCTTTAGCCACCATCGAAAGATTACTCGATATGGATGTAGAACGCTATTTACTCTCTACTGCTCTTGAAGGCATCATTTCCCAAAAACTGGCTAGACGAATTTGTCCAATATGTAGAACAATTAGACCCACTACCCCATATGAAAAGAAAGTATTTAAAGATACATTAGGACTAAATATTAATGAAATGTGGATAGCTAATAAATGTGAGCATTGTATAAATGGCTATTTAGGACGTATTGCAATCCAAGAAGTATTATTAATTAACGAAGAAATTCGAGATATTATCAGTAAAGAGGAAACGGATAAAGAGACGTTACGAGAATTTGTATATGGAAAAAATCGTACTATTACTCTACTCCAAGATGGTCTTGACAAAGTAGTAAAAGGCTATACTACTTTTGAAGAAATCTATAAGTTGGTCGAAATTGAAGATGATGTGGATTCCCAAATTGCTGAAATAAATATCGATGAGGAACTAGCTATGAGAGAAGAAGAAAGAGAAAAAGCGATTGAAACCTAGCAATCGCTTTTTTATATTATATTAAAACTTTATCTAATACTTCACGATTGATCTCTTCAATCGTTTTTATTTTGCCATCTTCTACACAATCAACCGTCTGCCAATGATATAGTTCAGATAATTCGATATAAGTTTTTTCCGTTTGAATTAAATGAGCTTCATCTTTTTCTGCTTCATCAGTAAATTCTCGAGTTTTCATTAATTCTTTAGTATATTGAAACGGAACATGTAAGAAAATTGTTAAATCGGCTTTAGGCAGTTCTAATAACCAGTACTCTAATTTATCAATCCAACGAAAAAAATTAAATCTTTCGTCATCATCTTCGATTTTTGAACCCTGATGTGCCATATTTGAACTTACATAACGATCTAACACAACGTAATATCCTTCCTGTAAATATTTTTCAATTTTAGAAAAATTATACTTCCTATCAGCCGCATAATATAAGCCAGAAATTTTCGGATCAACATGCGTATACCCCTCTGGAAACCAAGACGGTCCAAATTCTTTACGTCCCAATAAAGGGCCACCAACAATCTTTCCAGTCGAACTATCATACATCGGAAAAGATAAATTTACTGCTTTTAAACCCATCGCCACTAATTTTTTAACTAACAAAATGCTCTGAGTGTTTTTTCCAGAACAATCTGTTCCTTCAATGACGATTAATTTTCCAGTCATATATCCACCTTCTTCACTAACAATACCAGTATACAATAAGAAAACAAAAAAAGTCAATCATTAGCGAACGTTTATTCGACAAAAACTTACCAATCACTTTTACTTTAGTTATAGAACAAAATGAAAATGAATTTTCATGTCCCAGTCGTTACCTCCTGGGCTTTCTGCTTCATCGATAGAGTAACCTCTATTCTCCACAGACTTAACATTCGATAGTCGCTACCGTAGTTTTGTTCTTACCTTTTTATGCTTGTTTTTTTTATTAGATTAATTCTTTCATATATTTCTTTATTCCCGCAAATAATATGTTTTGACTAGCATTGATATCTCTATCATGGTAACTTCCACATTCTGGGCATATCCAATTTCTAACTGATAAATCTTTTACCTTTTCATTTTTATATCCACATCTACTACATTTTTGACTACTTGGATAATAACTATCTATCTGGATATATCTTTTTCCATAGTAGCTAGTTTTTCGTTTTAATATACTACATATCTTGAATAAACTAACATCACTTAGAAATTTGGATACCTTCTTTTCTTCAAGCATCTCTTTTACCTTTAATGTCTCACTTACAATGATATCATTTTCTAATACTAGTTTTTTCGTTATTTGATGAATAAAATATTTTCTAGCGTTCTTTAGCTTCTGAAATAGAATGGCTATTCTTTTCTTCGTTTTATAGTAATTACTACTTCCTTTTTCACGTCTAGCTAATTCTCTTTGTTTCCTTTTAATCCTTTTCTCATATTTTTCTATGATTTTTTCATTCTTTATTTTTTCTCCATCACTTGTGATTACCACATCTTTTATTCCTAAATCAATTCCTACTATTCTTTTTGGAATAATCTTAGGTACAATATGACCAACTTCTACTAATACACTAACATAATATTTACCACTTGAACATTCACTGATTGTCGCATTGATTATTCTTCCAGGTAAAGATTCTAAATCCCGATATCCTCTTATTTTTACTTCTTTTAATTTAGGAAGAGTAATTACTTTTCTTTTTAAATCCACTTTAATATTTTCGTACTTTTTTTCTTTATAAGTACTCGTAATATAATTCGTCCGATAACTTCTTTTTGAACTATACTTTCCTTTAAACTTAGGACAATTGTTTTGATGATTAAAATAGCGTTTAAAGGCATCATCTAAATCAAATAAACTGCACCTTAAACTACAAGAATCCACTTCCTTTAAAAATGGGCATTCTTGATATAGATTAGGTAAATCTTTAATCATATCAAAACAAGTCAAATTGTCTTTTTTTCTTTTTTCAAGATAATGGTTATAAACTAATCTTGTACAACCAAATGTTTTTTGAATTTGAATGATCTGTTGATCGGTTGGATAAAGTCGAAACTGATAACTTTTATACATATTCATGATGTCATTCCCCCCCTTGATGTTCATGGTTAACAAGACTGTACCAAACAAACGTATGGTAGTCAAGCAAATTATAAAATTTTCTTGTTTTTCTTTTTTATACCTTTCCACACTTATATGTTTTAACCTTTTACAAAGCAAATTCCTAGTATATAAAAAAGAACTAACCGATAATATTATTGTCAGAATCAAACTCTACTTGAACAAATTTACGGCTAGCTAAATAGTCACACATATGAACAAAGTTTTGATATTTATCCTTTGGCTTAGGTAAAATTTCTTCTTTTGTATAATAATCGGTATTCCAAGGCCCCATATGGCTAGAAATCACACGACAGATAAATTCTACTTCCTCTTCTGACATTGTTAACTGATCTTTTTGAGACTTAATATGCTCACATACTAACAACGGATGATCTGCTCGTGTATAACGCTCCTTGGGATTACCACATTTTAAACCATCATGCAAAGTGAGCGCCATTAACATTAAATCTTTTTCTCTTGAAGTATATTTCCCACCAATACATGGGTTGTTTAATAATTCATAACCAAAACGGACAGCCACTTTCGTATGACGAACAAGCCCGCCTTGTCCAAGTGCAAACTTAGGATGATATTTTCCAGTAGTTGATGCCTCTACTTCAAAAAAATAATCAGGCAAACTATTGATTAATATCTCAAAGTCTGGTACTAAACTTAAATCATGAATCAGATCAATTTCTTTTCTAAATACTTCTGTTTTTTCCATTACTTCTCTCCTATAAAGTAGAGTAAGATTTCGTTGGATACATACCATTTATCTTTCGGTATACGATATCTATCTACTTCTTCTATTATCCATTTTTTTTCTAATAATTTATCTATTGAATAAATTTCTTTTACATCTTTTCCGTAGCGAAAAATAAACTTTTGTTTATTTATTCCCCATTTAGTTCTAAGTCCTAAAATTATCTCGTTCTCTCTCATCGTTTGGGTAGATAACTTCTCGGAAAAACCAAGAAACTTTCCTAAAAGATATTGATTTATACTCCTAGTATTTGTATAACGAACATCCTCCAAAAAACCACTTGCTCCTAAACCAAACCCATAATATCGTTCATTTTGCCAATAAGTAAGATTATGTCTAGACTCTTTATTTTCTTTCGCAAAGTTACTAATTTCATAGTGAATAAAACCATTTTTTTCTAATATTTGGCTTAACCGATTATACATAGCTTCATCTAACTCTTCATCAATTGGTTGTACTTTTTGAAGATAAAGGGACGTATGTTCTTCGATTATCAAAGAATAAGTAGAAATATGATCAACATTTAACGATAAAGCCTCCTCTAAATCTTTCTGCAAATCATCTAATGTCTCATTAGGTAAAGCATACATTAAATCGATATTTAGATTGGAAAAACCAAATGAACGAATTGAACTTACCACATCGATAATATCTTGTCTTGTATAAGGACGAGACAACTCTTTTAACAAATCGTCTTGAAAAGATTCTACACCTAAACTAATACGGTTAATACCATATCGATGAAATAAAGCTAATTTATCCTTAGTGATATTTTCTACGTTACACTCGATCGTAAATTCACAATTAGCGCTTCTATTTAACTTTTCTATGATGGAAAACAACTTCTCTAATTGTCTTAACGTTAAAGAAGAAGGAGTACCACCACCAAGATAAATAGTTTCTAACACTTCACCACGATAATTTTTCTCTATCTCTTTTTCTAAAGCCAAAAGATAGTGATTGACGATCTTTTCATCGTAAAATAATTTACAAAAATCACAATAACTACAAATATGACTACAAAAAGGAATATGAATATAACATGATTTTACTGAAGTATCCATAATTACACCTAGTTAGAATCATCCATTTTTAAAATAGCCAAGAAAGCTTCTTGAGGAACTTCGACACTACCGATTTGTTTCATTCGTTTCTTTCCTTCTTTTTGTTTTTCCAAAAGTTTTCGTTTCCGAGTAACATCCCCACCATAACATTTAGCTAGAACATTCTTACGTAGGGCTTTAATATCGGTACGAGCAATTACTTTACTGCCGATAGATGCCTGAATCGGCACTTCAAACATCTGTCTTGGAATCAATTCTTTTAAACTGTTGACAATCGCTTTACCACGTGCATAAGCAAAATCCTTATGTACAATCACACTAAAGGCATCCACCACTTCCCCATTAAGTAAAATATCCATTTTGACTAGTTTACTTTCCCGGTAACCGATAAATTCATAATCAAAAGAAGCATAGCCTTTCGTATAAGACTTTAATTTATCGAAAAAGTCATAAATAATCTCTGAAAGAGGAATCTCATAATGAATATTTACCCGTTTAGGATCAATATAATCCATATTTAAATAGTTGCCTCGTTTATTTTGACAAAGTTCCATAATCGGTCCAATATATTCACTAGGCGTAAAAATACTCGTTTTCACATATGGTTCACGAATAGAAGAAATTTTTTGTTGTTCAGGTAACTTTGATGGAGAATCGATACGAATAATACTTTTATCGGTAAGTTCCACTTCATAGACAACACTTGGAGAAGTAGCGATAATCGGAATATTAAATTCTCTTTCGACTCGTTCTTCGATAATTTCCATATGAAGTAAACCTAAAAATCCAGTACGAAACCCAAAACCTAATGCTTCTGAAGTCTCTGGTTCAAAAACTAAAGAAGCATCATTTAACCTCAGTTTTTCTAAAGCTTCCCGCAATTCTTCAAATTGACTAGCTTCAATTGGATATAAGCCACAAAATACCATCGGCTTCATTGGCTGATATCCAGGTAAAGGGAAAGAAGCCGGATTTTTAGCTAATGTCACCGTATCCCCTACTCGAACATCTTGAATATTTTTAATCGAAGCAGAAATAAAACCAACATCTCCCGCTTCTAAATATTCTTTTTTCTCTTCTTTTGGATGCAAGACTCCAAGTTCAATTACTTCATACTCTGCTTTTGTTTCCATTAATCGAATGATATCCCCTCGATAGAGGGTACCATTTACAATACGGCAAGAAATAATTACTCCTCGATAAGAATCAAAAAAGCTGTCGAAGATTAACGCTTGTAATGGTGATTTCTCATCTCCTTTAGGTGCAGGGATTCTTTCGATGATAGCCTTTAACAAATCCTCGATTCCTTCTCCCGTTTTTGCACTAGTCAAAATAAATTCATCCTCACTAAACCCAATCGCATCGATAAGTTCTTGTTTTACTTTGACTACATCAGCATTAGGTAAATCAATTTTATTAATCACCGGGATAATGACTAAATCATTTTCTAGAGCAAGATATAAATTAGCAAGCGTCTGTGCTTCAATTCCTTGAGCTGCATCAACAACCAGTAAGGCTCCTTCACAAGCAGCAAGACTCCTACTCACTTCATAAGAAAAATCGACATGTCCTGGTGTATCAATCAAATGAAGAATATAATCCCCATGATCGGTATGATAATTTAATTCTACTGCATTTAATTTAATCGTAATTCCCCGTTCACGCTCAATATCCATCGAATCTAAAGTCTGTTCTTTTAATTCTCGTTTAGATAAAGCTCCAGTTGCTTCCAATAATCGATCCGCAAGTGTGCTTTTACCATGATCGATATGCGCAATAATCGAGAAATTACGAATGTTTTCTTTCCTCATGTTTACCACCAGAAATATTATACCAAAAAATCAAGAAAGATTTAAGAGATATTTTTATACTCAGATACTTTAGTTTTACAAATAAGTAAATTGTTACTCTAACGAACTCATACAACGAAACAATAAAAGTTTAAAATATCCTTATAGTGGAAGAAAAATAGTATGCGACAACTCCATTTCTCACCAAAGTTTTTTTCATGTGGATTAACAACATCATAACACTCATCTACATCACGATATACGGATTAACTATAGTTCCTTCACCACCATATATTATTTTCGTTCCTGATTTAAGAGATATTGTTGGGCGAACTCCATTCGGCGTCGTAAGAAAATTTGCATACAAGTTAACAGACGTTTTAACAAATCCTGCAAATCCATATGCAGTAGACTCATAAAAGAAATACGGTGATAATAGCCAACAATTATCATCTCCATGATACAAATAATAGCTAGTATTCGCAATAGGGAAAACTGCACCAGCATACGCTTTTTCATCGGCCGTTAATAAAGCCACTGGATATGTTAATGCTCCATTTCCATTTTCAGCACTTACTGTAAATCGATCATTCTCATTCACACATTCTAAAATTGGAAGTTTATTGTTAATTAATCTATTTCGTGCTCCATATGAAGTTGTCTCTGTTCCAGCACCCGATCCAGGATAATTATTATCAGGTACTGTACTTCTATCATTGCACCATATAGCATCTTCTAATTTGTCAGTATAGCTTGTCATATTTTCCTCATACCATTTATCAATTACTCCTTTTATTACAGAATCATGAATATTGGCATGAGTTTCTTCATAAACATTAGAACCTGCTTTACCATACATGTATCCTACATACGTATTATCAGTACGTGCGGAATTAAACGCACTGTCGCCTATTGTAGCAAAGCTTCCTGTTGCGGTACAAGCTCCATTCTCGTCTGGTACTCCATTATAAATTAGCTTTACTCCTCCAGTCTCGGTTGTTCTTACCATCTTCCAACAGAGGTTCGCAAACTTTACGTTGTTATTTTCTACTGCTCCTCTGTAATACATAATTGGATATTCATCACTCTCTGTCCCATGTAAAATATATAATCCTTTTCCATTCGTATCACTTGATATTTGACTAAAATCTATTCCAGTAGGATTAGTTACATAAGTACTTGCGATATTATCTAATACTGCTTCTTCTTTTATCACATCTACTAATAAAGCAGTAGAAATAACTGGAATAGTTTCACCTTGTTCTAAGACTAAGTCTCTTCCAACTAACCCTCCTTGGCAACCAATTTCTATCGTAACCGCATCATCATTTTTATTCTCTATGACAATAACTAGTTCTTTTGTCCCAGAAGAAGAAATAGTCCCACTTGGTAGACCTTTAGACTCATTTTCAATACAGTTTACAGTAATGTTCTCTTTTTCTTCGTCCGATAAAGAACCTAAAATCTGATAATATACTTCATATTCTGTTTCACGACTATTACCACTGACTAATTCAATCACAATTTGTTGAATACTGTTT
>CALVOU010000024.1 GCA_944350365.1 uncultured Bacilli bacterium | reverse complement strand
TTATTTGTTATCAACATTAAATCATATATAAGATTGCATTTAACTTTTCAAAGTTGCGTTTACTTTTTCATCTCAGCAAAAATAGAAAACAACTCAATAATTCAATAATAAATTATACTTAAGCAACAACATCAACGATAAAACGGACTAAAGAAGCTCCTCGTTCTTTATATCCGTTTATCCGTTTTATTTTATTTTACCTGATAAGGATTATCGTAAGTACCGTCCCCACTCACATAAATGGCATCCTTAGCCAAATAAATGACCGGTCTTAAATAAGAATTACCAGAAGCTCTAGTAAGACTTACATTACCACCAGAATCAACACGATAAACTTTATATGTTGTATCGCTATCACCCGTCAATAACCACCAACTAGACTCTAATAAATTTAAATAATTATAATTTGAACATGACTGAGTTATCCCCGAATTACAATTTTCATCTAAACTAACATTAATATAATCATATAATGGAAGCAACCCAATGTACCTATCCTCCAACACTTGAGATTTTTCGATAGATCCATCATTATATTGAATTGTTTCTCCTCTTTTTCCAATAGCTAAATCATGTGCAACAATTAACAACTTATCACTTGCACTAAACAATTCTTCTCCATTATATGAATTTGTTAATGTATCATTAGCCCTACTAACACTATAATCATTAATACCATCATTACGATTACGATCAGTATTAAAACGATCATCCCATACTGAACGAGCATACTTTTCATCCATGATTATCATTGGACTACCATCTTCAAACTTGACAATTCGCCACATTCTATTAGCAAATTTAATATAATTATTCGGATTTTCACCACGATAGACAAGTTCCCCGTTCATATCGTACAATCCTTGACCAGACACTACAGTATTCTCTACACTTCTAACATGATCGACAAATGTCTCAGTTTCATATTTATCTCCACATTTTAAATTAGCAACATAACGATAATTATTATTTATATTAGTAACTGTTACAGTAGCGGTACAAGAAACACCATCATCCGGTACCATTTCCTGTAAATCGCCTAAATAACCACTCGAAGTCAAAGTCGTACTGTTTACACTAACTTCATCATTAGGACTTTTTGGCAACAAATTTTGATGTTTACCATAATACTCTCTTGCTGCTTCAATAATTTGATTTTCTACGGAAGAATACGTGTTACTTACAAAAAAAGTATTGTACAATAATAGACAAACAATGATTAAAATAACCACGCCAACGATACCACCAAAAATCATGATCAATTTCTTTTTTCCAATACTATTGATTAATTCCTTCATTTCCATTTCTCCTTTACAGATACTTTCATTATAACAAAGAACACCATGTTTTTCAATTATTAGCACATTTAATTGCGAAAAAACAACATACTTTCCAAAGAATAAAAAACAAACACTACTTTCTATAAAAAGGTATAAGAAAAGGATACTAGAAAGTACCTCTCTTCTTTTTAACAACAGTTATTTCTTCCACGGTCAAAGCCTGAACCACAAAATAAGAAGAAAATAACAAATACGATTATAATAATCCATAACCAATTATTGCCGCCATCATTATATCCATATCCAGGATAACCATAACTTGGGCATCCACAACCATACATCATACTTTTTTACACTCCTTTCACTATATTATATTAACTAACTCAAAAAAAGAGTGGTATGAACACCCAATTTTAGAAAATAAATTCATAAACTATTAAATAGCGCCCAGACTCATCCCTAGATTTATCATACATTAAATTAGAGGAGAGATTTTAATGAATAATAATTTTAGTTTTGATCAATATGATCGTCCACAAATGGATATCTTTAGTCAAACCTTTCTAAACTCTAACCCTACACCCACTCTTAATCAACCTCTAAAAGAACCATATGAAGGATTTATTCGAGGTAATTTATTTGATCACCTTTATCGCCAATATCAAAACTATAGACCCACTAAATTAGTACCGAACAATGAACAGGCAGAACTTTTACTAAATGTTGATCAATTATCATTTGCAGCCCATGAGATTAACTTATATTTAGATGTTTATCCTAATGATACCCAGATGATAGCATTATTTAACCACTATCAACAAATGGCTAATGAAGCGACAAAGGCTTATGAAAAGAAATATGGTCCGCTAACTGTTAACGCCCTATCTAATCGAGACCAATTTAGCTGGGAAGCCTATGCATGGCCTTGGGAAATGGAGGAAAACTAATATGTGGAAATATGAGAAAAGATTACAATATCCAATTTCTATTAAGAAAAAAGATTTACGAATGGCAAAATACTTAGTTACCCAATATGGAGGCTCTAATGGAGAAATGGCTGCTGCCTTACGTTACTTAAACCAACGATATACTATGCCTGATAATCGAGGAAAAGCCCTTCTTACCGATATTGCCACTGAAGAACTTGCTCATATAGAAATGATATCTACCATGGTATATCAATTAATGAAGAATGCAACAATCGATGAATTAGAAAAAGCAGGATTAGCAAGTCACTACGCCGAACATAATCGTTCCTTATATCCTACTGATGCAAATGGAGTACCGTTTACCATTACTTACGTAGCAACGACTGGGGATTACTTAGCCGATTTATCTGAAGATATGGCGGCAGAACAAAAAGCACGCGCAGTATATGAAAACCTAATTGATTTAACCGAAGATCCAGATGTAATTGGTCCACTATTATGGTTAAGACAAAGAGAAATCGTACACTTCCAACGGTTTAAAGAACTATATGATTACTATAGTCAAACCAAAATACAACCAAGATAAAAATAACGTGTTAAATATTTAGCCAATTATAGTTTGCCCAAGTATGAAAATAAATATTTTTAGAAATACCTAGCCCGTATTTCTTTTTTTATAAAATTAGATAACTATTTATCAATATAAAACACTTTTTCTTTAAAAAAACTTTCCTAGACAACCATCAAGCAATAAAAAAAGAATACCACCTTTATATCCACTTCTTGGCAGTATTCTTTTAGATTTCTAATAACAAAATAACGTGTGATAAAATTCTACCTAGTTCTAAACCATCTAATAAACCTTAATTATTGCTCGTTTCTTCTTCACGAATAATGTCTTTAAACTTCTGATCGAAACGAACTAATTCTTTTTTTATTACATCAGGATAAATATTTTTTGAATTCTCAATTGCTTTTCTAACATCGATAATCGTAACTTCTTTTCGATTAGCAAAAACAGCCTGAGAAAATGCTTGAGCAAGCAATGTTAAACAAATATCTGGATACCGTGAACCAATTCCATAAATTCGTTTATACTCTGAAGTAATATCGACAATGAAAGCCATAATTTCCGATTGGACAAACTGGGTATATTTTAATTTTGCTCCTGTAGTCTTTTCAATCTTAGGTAACGTACCCATTAAAATCTTAATTGTCATCTCACGATCAGGTTCAGCTACTTCTACTTTTTGGAAACGTCTAACAAAAGCTTTATCCCGTAAAATATAACGTTCATACTCTTCTGTTGTCGTTGCACCAATCACTTTGATACTACCACGACCTAAACTTTCCTTGAACATATTCGCAAAATCCATGGCTGATTCATTAGTAGAACCAATTAACATATGAATTTCATCAATAAAAAGAATAATTTTCTCTAATCCTTTAAGTTCATCTACCAAAGTCTGTAACCTTGTTTCTCCTGTTGGTAAAGTTCCCAGTAAAGAAGGTGTTTTTACACTGACAATGCAGTACCCTTTCAAAGCATCTGGAACATTATCTCTTTGTAATTGATAAGCTAAACCTTCTACTATACTAGTTTTACCTATACCAGGCTTACCAACCAATATTCCCGACTTTTCTGGAGTTAACAAAATCAAAATTAATTGCTTAATTTCTTCAGCTCGACCAATTGCGGGATTGGTAATATATTCTTTAGCACAAAAATCCTCACCATAACGAGCGAGAATACTTATTTTACCCTCTTGATTAGCCTTTTCTCTTAATTTGGGTAATAAGTCAGAAAGATGTACTTGAACATTAACAAAGCTTTGATCATAATCAAAATTGTCCTTTTCTTCGTCGTAAACGTTAGTTGGGGCCTCTTCTTCTACTTTCTTTTCCTTTTTTATTGGCTCCATTCTAAAGTTCACGCCTGGATTTGCCTTAGGATCAATAGGAATTACTACCGAATCCAAATCAGGAACTCCAACAATTTGTTCGATCAAATCTTGAATCCCCTTTGCTTCAGAAGGTGGCGCTTCATCCTGTTTTAATTGTTGATCAATATTGACAATACCGGCATCAGAGTGTTCCAAAGAAGAAATAGAGTTATCAGGCACATTATACAAATCAAGATCAGTATTTACCTTTTCCCTAGTATCCTCCTGATTGACATCAACTGGAGCTGAGACAGGAGAAGATTCTATAGAAGAAGGAGAACTCGGAGAAAAATCATTTCTTGGCTTCTCTTTTTTTTCCCGAATAATACTTTTTCCACCAGCTTTGTAAATCAACTCTGTTTCTGGCTCATCCTTTTTAAATAAATCATATCCTTGTTGAGTAGCTTGAATTTTCTTTTTTTCTTCATCTTCCTCTTGTTTTTTACGTATTAATTCTTTTTCAAGTGCTTCATTAACCCCAGTTGCGATATTTAAATCATCCGTTTTTATCGTACCAGACATAAAATCGGGTACAACTAATTGTTGAAATGAATTCTTATCCGCTTCCACTCTAACATTTGGTTCTTGATTCGTAATAAACTGAGTCGGAGTACCAGCATTACGAAAAGAAGAAAAATCTAAAATATTAGCATTCTTTTGATCATACTGAACATTCTTTTCTACTGTAGGAATTTCTTCCTTCTTTAATAGTAAATCGATAGGGGCTTTCTCCTCTACTTTATCTTGTTGAACAAATACAGGTGCTGAAACATCAAACGATGCATTGCCTTTTACACTTGCTAGCTCATTAGAATCCATAGTATCCGCAAGACTAGTACTATCATTTAAATTATATTTTTTATCTAATTCTGGTACAACAGTATTAAATTCAGGAGTAGAAGCCTCAATCGTAGTAGCCTTTGGTTGATTAGAAACTCCACCTTGATTTAAAAAAGATAAATCTTGTTTCTGAACATCTACAAAATTAGATACTTCAGATGAAGTTTGGATATTATCTTGAGATTGAGATTGTACTAGAACAGAAGACGAATTCGCATCTGGTAAATTTTGTTCTTGAACATCACTTTGAACTGGTGAAAGATCCTCCACATGAACTACTTCTAACTTGGGAACAGTCTTCTTCTTTTTTGTAAATTTATCTTCTAAAGTATTTAAAAAAGATTTTTTGTTACGATCAGCTTGAGCAATAGCAACAGAATCAAAAGCAGTATCTTCAATCGGTTTATCTTCTTTTAAATCAGTATGGGCATTATGTCCAAAAAAGTCAAATACATTCTCACTCGTATCCGTTGTTTGATCGTAATGATTATGAACTACTTGTTCAAAACTACTAGCTTGGGAAACATTTGGATTATCGGTTGTAAAATTACTAGCATCATAAACTGGTGATGAGGTTGAAGTAGAAGGAACAGGTGGTGTTGGCTTTGATTGCCTACTACTAGAGGCAATATCCATTAATGAAGATCCTGTAGATTGAACAGGTACATCTATTGACTGAATTGGAGATTCCTCTTCAGAAGATGCAATAGAATCATAATAATCATCAGAAAAAATAAAACGATTTTGTCTTTTCGTATCTCCATTATCACCATTATCAGACTGTGAAGAAAAACCAAAGTCCATATTATTATTCATAAATTGCCTCCCTATAATTCTATTTTATTATATCATGCTACAAGAAAAGAAAAAAGAAAATAAATCAAATTTCCTAATATTTTACCAACAAACGATTTTATTTAACTACTCATTTTTCATGATTGCTAATGAAACTATTCTGTCAAACTACCATGCTTATTTAGGTAAAAGTACTTATAGCTCTATCCGATCATTATCTTTCCACAACAATAAATCTTTAAAAGAATCAATTAATAACTTTCTAGTATCTTTATCCATATGTCTATTCTCTTTTACCAAAGCAATTAACTTATTCACTTTAGTAATTTTTAATTCACTGAGTCCTTTAATGCCTGCTCGTTCAAAAATAGAAAATAACGCTAATACAATTTTTTCCCGTTTCTCATCATCATAACGATAGATCCAACGCATAAATCGCCGTTCAAGCTTTTTACTTTTAGGAGATAGTTTTCCCCGTATAAATTTATTTTTTTCGACTAACCAACTGACCCCATCGTGTTGTAAGAGTCCACGATAACTACTCTTAACCACCACGTAATCCTTTGGATGTCTTAAAAGCATACCAACAATACTCTCTTCCGGAACAAACATTTTTAATTTTCTTAACATTCGTCGATACATTTTAGACTCATATTCTTTTTTTCGAAAACCAGGACCATCATTATTATAAATTTCAATGATCTTACAACGAGTCCAAAAATCACATAACATATACCCGGCCATCGCTAAATTACCACCTTTAGAATGACCACCTATTCTTACTTTAGGCCCAAAAAAAGAGATTGTTTCATCTAAATAATCTGCAGCTTTTTGTTGAGCAACTACAGGAAACTGATAAGATAATTTAAAATCTTCTTTCCAACCGTAGATAGAATCATCAGTTCCCTCAAAAGCAATATAAATAGTACCATCCCCTAATAACATAGACATAGCACCAAACTGAGTACGTTCTTCTACATCGTTGACATAATGATAAATCAAAATATCTTGATATCTTTTTGATGTAGCCATCAATTTAAAATAAGAGATAATTTTCTGAATTGAAGGCGCTGTTCGTAACTTCTTGATATCTTTTGGTGTATAACGATTAAAATACAATGTAGCAAGCATTTTTAAAGATATCTTCTCTTTAGGAGAAAATGGCATAAACAGTTCAAAATCAATATAACTAAGTTCAGAAAGTAACAAATTATCTACTTCATTAAATGGCATTTCATCAAATGTTACATTTTTATTTACTTGTATATATTCTCGTAATGTCATGATATTCCCCCACATTTCCGTGAATAGTATAACATATAGCGTAAAAATATCAAAATTTTTCAACTGAGAATTGCCTAGTAAAAACCAATTTAACTATACTTATTTTTATTCACAATTCCTCTTATTCAAAAGAAGTTTTATTTTCTGATTCAATCCATTTTTCTGATTCAATCCATTTTATTGACAGTAAAACTTGAATATGCTACTATCATTTTACAAGTTAAAGTTAACTTTAAGTCAAGAATTTTATATAACCCCAAACTTCTTAATAAGAAAATAGAAAGGAAGGAAAACATGTACACAATCGGAGAGGTTTCTAAAATGGTAAATTTACCTATCCCCACTCTTAGATATTATGATAATGAAGGGCTATTAACCAATATTGAAAGAGACTCATCAGGAATAAGGAAATTTAATGATAAGACGCTCGAATCGTTAAGAGTGATTGAATGTTTAAAAAAATCTGGTATGCAGATTAAAGAAATCAAAGAATTCATGAAATGGTGTTCACTTGGAGATCAGACAATAGCAAAACGAAAAGAAATGTTTATTCGCCAAAAAGAACATATTGAACAAGAAATCAAAGAATTAGAAATGGCTTTAGCGATGATCAAATTCAAATGTTGGTACTACGATGAGGCCTTAAAAGACGGTACAGAAAAAAGAGTAAAAAAACTTGATCCTAACGACATGCCAGAAGAAATAAAACAATTATTTGAACATACTCATCAGCCATACCGAAAAGAGTCCATAACTAAATTGATATGAACCCCGTTTCTTGGACAAAATAGAAACGAGGTTTTTATATGTCAAAATTAAGTTATGAAGATAAACTAGAAATTTATAATGAATGAAAAAATGGAAAAACATTCAGCTATTTATCTGCTAAATATAATATTAGACAAACTAATCTAAAATATCTAGTAAGATTGATAGACAAACACGGTTATGATGTTTTAAAAACAAATAAAAACAGAACATTTTCTGTTATTGAAAAAGAAAGAATTATAAATCGCGTAATATTGGATAATGAATCAGTATGTTCTGTAGCTATCGATGAAGGATTAATAAGTAATGGAATGTTATTTAATTGGATTAAAGAATATAAAGAAAATTGTTATAATATAGTTGAACGAAAGTGGGGTCGGCCAACTATGCCAAAAGTAACAAAGAAAAAAGAAAATGAAACAAAGGATGAAACAATAAAACGTTTACAGGAAGAAAATTTATATTTGAAGGCAGAACTAGAATACTCAAAAAAATTGAGAGTCGTTGTTCAAGCAAGGAAGAATCAACTACAGAAGAAAAAGTAAATGTTGTAAGTGAACTTCAGCTAAAATATCCATTATCGATTCTTCTACAAGTATCTAGTTTAGCTAAATCAGTATATTATTAGACTTTATCTAAAACTGATAAAGATGATAAAAATAAAGAAAAATTAAAAGGACTGTCACCCGTAAATTACAGGTTACATTCCTCTAATTAGAAACTATTTATAAACTGTCCAACTTTTGGGGTTTATATCAATAAGACTCTTTTATTATAACTATTTAAAATGATACAAAAATTAAATCCATCAAAGATAAATCAAAAATCACTATTTTACATATTCACCTCATCATAGAATTTCTATCATGAAGATAATTTTTTTATCCATTCATGACAATCTGCATGAACAATAATTGCCTTATCTTCTATCGAATAGAAAAAATCTAAATATTGATTATTGACTCTTACTAACCGTGTATCCAAAAACTCTAAAGTCATCTTCTCAAAGGGAAACCGAATAATACTAGGGGTATTAAACCCAACACCTAACTCCAATAATAAAAGTTTTTTATTCTTGTTTTGGCGAATAAATCGTTGATAATTACGATTTAGTTGATGCCAGTTATCATCTTCGACAAAAAATTCATTTTTTCTTAAATTGACATCCATTTTTTCACCACATCTTGGACAATAAGGAACAAGGTTAGAAGGAATTCTACAATCTTTATCTTCTTTTAACCATTTATTCACCAACTCTAAATCATCATAAAGTTTACGATGACAACAAACTGCACACTGAATCTTAGATAAAGAGCCTTGTACTTCAAATACCTTTTCTTTAGAAAAACCAGCTTTTAAAAACTGTCCATCTACATTAGTTGTAATGACAAAGTAATTTTTATCCTTTACTAACTGATATAAATTCTTATATGTATCCTTGGCATCAACATTATATAAATAATTAATATGCTTTGCCCAATAACTCCATCGCTCTTCCTCAGTTGAAAAAGAATAAAAAGAAGAAGTATACATATCCGTCATATGATACTTTTCTACAAGCTCGGGAAAATGTTCAGCAAAACCTTCCTTGCCATAGGAAATTCCCGCTGCGGTAGAAAGACCTGCTCCCGCACCAATAATAATAGCATCAGCTTGATAAATTAATTTTTTTATTTCTGAATATTCGTTCATAAATCTCTTGATCCTCCTCAGTAAATACATTAAAGATTACTCTATCCAAAGTTTCCGGATTATCTTTTAAAAATTCACATACAGTAGCTACGGCAATTTCAGCGGCTAATGTTTTAGGAAAATGAAAAACACCAGTAGAAATAGAAGGAAAAGCAATTGTTCGAATCTGCTTTTTTTGGGTTAATTCTAAACAAGAATAATAACAAGAACGTAATTTATCTTTATCCTCTTTCGTTACATGTCCACGAATCATTGGACCTACTGTATGAATAATGTACTGAGAGGGTAAATTATATGCTCCCGTTAATTTGGCCTGTCCCACTTTCTCATCTTTACCATTCATCATTTCGTTACAAGAAAGACGAAGTCTAATCCCCGCATAAGTATGGATAGCATTGTCAATACAAGAATGATTAGGAATAAAACAACCAAGTAAAGAAGTATTTCCAGCATTGACGATGGCATCAACCTGAAGAGTAGTAATATCACCACGCCATACACTAAGTACATGAAATTGATCTTCTATACAAGGAATTTCATTGGTAACCGTTATTTTCTTCTCTTTAAGTTCTAATTGTAAAAGCTCGTCTTCTAACTTTAAAATTTTTTCATCTAATGGGTAAGGTGGCCTTATATTGACAATGCCTCGTAATAATCTTCTCTTCTCTCGATAATCTGGCGGAATAGAAAAAGAGAAAGTTTGTTCTCCTTCTTGGCAAAAATAAGTAAGTAACTGATCAATTAACTGTTCTTTTTTCATTTTTCCACATCCTGATCTTTATATTTTTCACCAAAAGCTCTCATACAATCTAAAACACCCCTTAATGCTTCCCCTTTTTCTGATAATGAATATTCTACTTTCGGAGGAACGACAGGATATACCTTTCTCTTAATTATGCCGTCTCGTTCTAATTCTCTTAAATTCTCAGTAAGAACTTTAGCGGATATGCCAACAACACTTCTAGAAAGTTCATTATAACGTTTAGTCCCCGTTAATAAATCGCGTAAAATGATAATCTTCCATTTATTACTGATAATGGAAGCGGTATATTCAACTGGACAATTTGTATAGGTTTTCGCCATTCATTCATCAACTCCTACTCACATTATAAAAGATAACTTTCTTTTTTGGTAGTACGCACTTTTTGGTAACTATAGAAAAAAAGTGAAATTAATCACTTTTTATCTACAGGAAAAAAGAAATTCGCTGTCATTTCTAGATAATTCTTTCCACTATAATTAGGAAACTCTTGTTCCATCTTTTGAATAAAACTAGAGGCATCTTTACAATCACTAGCTATATTTAATAATGTTTCAATATAAGCAATTTTTGTATCAACCGCGCTGATTTCTTCTGGAACATAATGAGAAGTCAGAATAAGACGATAATCTTTCTCCATATATTCTTTTAACGTCGCAATCATTTGATTAGCATGACTAGCTCCCGCAATAATCGAATGACAAGTACTTCCTAACATATGCGTATAGATACAATTAATCTCTGGAATTTCTATATCGTAAGCATCCGCAGTAGGAATAATATTCAAGCGAATACCACCCAATGTAAATTCCCCCTGATTAATATAATCTGTCACATGATGGATTTCACAATCGAACTTCTCACCAAAAGATTGCGTAAATTGATCAATTAAAGCTTTCCCACCACCTACATGACCATACTCATCTGCGTGATGAGTCGCATATTTTTTCACATCTTTCAAAAAGGTTCCACCACCCATATGATAAGCAAGTAGTACTCCATCAATCGTTGCATCTAACGAACGAATATAAGTCTCTAACTCCTCATTATTATCGTAAAATGTTGGTGACTCGATAACGATTAATCGATGATTTTTTTCTAATAAGATGACTTGGTCATTCAACGCATCATTAGTATGATAATTATGTAGTTTCATAGAACCAAAATCATATACAAATACATTTCCTTTTGTTAATTGAATAATTTCCATTTTTTATTTTTCACTCCTTTGTTTATTCAAAGAAGATCGTGCACGTTTCTTTGATAAATTCATTGTATGACAAAAAGATTGTTTTTGGAAGAATGTACTTTTTTGTAAGATACTTACCAATGAGTAGAAATTTAAGAATAACATAGAAAAAAGATTGTATTTTTTTTACAATCTTTACGGTTCACACTCTACAAATTGCTCAACATGCATATGAAGATGATACTTCTCTCTAAGAAGAACAATCTCCCTCATCATTTGAAAATGACAATGAATATCTAATGCCTTCTGATTTTTGCAACGATCGATTAATAAAACGATTTCGGGTTCATCCACCAGAAAAAGTATTCATAACGATCATTTTCCACATCATCATTAACATTAGCACCGATAACCCCCACTATATTTCGCTATCTTGAATGATATATTCCATTATAGTGACCAAAAACAAGAAAGGTCAACACTCTGTTTTAGAAGTTAGAGACTGAATTTTTCTAATATTACGATTTGATTTTACAATCATATAAAGTGCTATGATCGAATTGATGAGAACAATAGCCACTCCGCCACTACCCGTCATAATAATTTTAAACGAAGTATCATCGCCAAATCGTTCAATCATCGCAACTTCTAAAGATAGCATGGAAATCATCGCTACGGTCAAATTGATACATTTACTTGCTAAAATGAGTGGATGATTCGCTTTACGATATCGAATCGCATTATAAATGGCAACACTAATCAAGTAAAAGTCATAAAGAGCAACTACATAGATAATAGAACCTGCATACACAATTGTTTGGTTACTATGCAAAATGAGAACGACCATTCCAGCAAAAACTACATTTAAAAATAAAGAAACAATACCACAACGTTTTAATTTACGATATTCTAAAATTCCATCTTGATTTAATTCTTTTGTTCTGGCAAGCAAAGATACTCGCATAAAACTAAGCAAAAAGTAATAAATAGCAAACGTAAAAAACCAATAAGAACGATAATAAATACCAATAACCAAATTAAAAATAGCATAAGCAATATTAAAAAGAGTGGAAAAAGAAAGTGTGATTTTCATAATTTTAGATAAATTCTTTTCATAAAATTGATACAATTTAGTTTCTTTTACCCAATCCGTACTAAAACGACACGCTTGATAAAACCAAATACAGAACAATATCAAAGAATAAGTAGACAATAAATAACTAACATACGAAAGTGGTGTACCCTCTAAGTGACAAGCAAATACATAGATGAGTAACCCAAACCCAAAAAGAAACAAGAAAAAGCCTAACACCCAATTAGGAAAAAATAATTTATGAAGAAATTTTTTCATCTTACCAACTCCAAACGCAAAAAAGGAGAACAAAGTCTCCTGCCTATTTACTCTTTATTACTTTTTAAATAAGAATAGATTGGATAATCTAGAACACATATTAGTAATCCAATAACACCCGTTATAATACCAACAAGCATATCGGATTGACTAGGATCAGTAATCATTACTCGACTCATTCCAAATCCCATCACTAAAGCTCCGATAATACCAACTATCCAGGCAATTACAATTCCACAATTAATAGGGGCATGTTTCTTTTTAGGATGTGATTGACGATATACCGGTATAATACAAAGTAATACGATAAAACCGATGATGGCAACAACTACTCCAACCTGAAATAAATCCCATTCTGGTATTAAGCACATACACATACCAACAGCAAATATTAATCCGCCAATTGTTCCTAATATGATTTCTAATAACGTATCTTTTTTCATTTTAAGAACCGTCCTATTTCTTGCTTTTGCATTTTTCTTGTTGTAGACGTTTCTTGGCATCTTCTACTGTTTCACCATCTTTTGTTAAAAATTGATCGACAAATTTATCTTCAATTTTCTTATATCCACCAACAACGGTATCTTCGATCTTTTGATATCCTCCCACAACTGCATTTTCAATTCTTTTATTTGCTTCTACTAACTTTGATTTTGCCATAACTTTCTCCTTTCATTTAAACAACACTTGTTTGTTTAATGCATTTTTAGTATAATCAATAATAATTCCAAAAACAATCATCAATTTCACAACATTTGTTGGAATAAAGGAGATATATGAACACACCTAACAATAAAAGAAGAAAAAATTCACAAGAAAAAATAGAGAGAGCGTTCGTTCACTTCCTACAAACCAGAGAAATCAATCAAATTTCTGTAACTGATATTTGTAAAGAAGCCCATCTAAATCGTTCCACATTTTACGCTAACTACTTAGATGTATACGATCTAGCCGATAAAATTGTTAAAAAAATTGAAGAAGATGTATCCTATCTTTACAAAAAAGAACGCGAAACAAAAAATAATTCTAATGACTTTTTAAAACTATTTCGCCACATCAAAGAAAACCAAATCTTTTATAAAACTTATTTCAAACTCAATCAAGATAAGCATTTTATCATTCAAAGATATGATACCAACCTATCAAAAATCATGTATGGCGACCGATTTATCGACTATCACATTGAATTCTTCATGGCAGGTTTAAACGCTATCATAAAAAAATGGCTCAATAATGATTGTAAAGAAAGTCCTGAAGAAATCGATCAAATATTAAAAGAAGAATACAAAAATAAAATCAATAAATAAATATGTCTAATTAACCATAAATACCTAAATAACTACATAATATAAGTTTCACCACAAAAAAGAAGCGATTACCAATTATCAGTCATAATTGCTTCTTTTTTTCATTTCTCATTCAACGTTCAACTATTAGAATTTCAATTCCTAAAAAATCTAACCATTCTTCTAATCTTTATCCATCTCATATTTCAGAAATACAACAAAAGAATAGAGTTCTGACTAAAACGATTAAAGAAAACACCAAATTCTATATTTAATATTTTATACAAGAGAACTACGATAATAATCCGTAACGTCTCTTCCTAATTTTTGATATAATTCTCTTACTGTTAATTGCTTATTCATAATTGCTTGCAACTCATCATTAGTGACACCAATTAATTCTACAAAATGTAGCTTTCCATTAGGCGTATCAATTTCTTGAAATTGAGGATCTGGAATAGTAATAAATCCAGTAATATTAGAACGCATCTTCGTATCAATTCCTTCCGTTTGACCACTATATAGATACTCATACGGATTAAAAATTTCACCTTTAGTAAAAGTTAAACGAGCAATCATTTGTAAAATGCCACAAATACCCATAATTTCTGCTTCGGTATCCTCATAGTTATCTTTCTTTAATTTAAAAGTGAATTCCATCCCATAACCACTAATTTCGGGATTTTTACTTTCTTTACCATATAGCTCTGACAAACCATATGTGACAAAATGCCAATAATCTTTTCCTTCATAAACACTAATACCACCTAAAGGATCATTTCCTCCTAATTGCCATCTAATAATGGTACCATAGTGTTTAGGATTTTTCTGATCGGGATATGCACGGCTACACTCCTTTGTTATCGCATCCCATCCTAAAAATTGATCTTTCTCTGATTCATGAGATCCATTATTTTTCTCTGGCTCTTTCATTCTCTATTTTTCCTTTCTATTTTCTTTAAAATCTTCTATTCCGTACCTCTCTTTTAGCTCTATGTCTCATTAAAGTAAAATCTATACTTAACACTTTCATAAAATTTACCCAAATTCTTCAAGAAAACAATTAATCTAATTGCTCATAATTTTGAGAAAAGCGAATGGCAACAAAATTATCTGCAGTGTTCCAAGAATATCCTATATTATCAGTTCCAGTTACCGTTGGTGCATACTCAAAGCCATATGAACCAAAAAGATTTTTTCGTAACGTAATATAAGTATTTCCATTTTGTCCATCAGCAATATAATATGGATTATAAGGATAGTTATTATCGTATACATATAATCTATACTCATTACCAACCTGATCCATTTTTTGAATAGCATAAGCATTTATATCATGACCGTGATAAAGTTTATCACCATCATAAGCAAGTTTAATTAATGTTACTGTTACAATCTCCCCACTGTCAAAGATATTAGACAATTTTTGAACCATATTTGAAGATACTGTATCATCACCTAAACTAAATACCCCTAATACACCTGGAACTTTTTTAAACGGTTCCCAGATACTACCAATTTCATGGTTAGAAATTAAATAAGCTGTGTTAATTTCAGATAACATTTCATAATCTAACTGACTAGTTAATTGATTAAAGTCTAAACTTCTAGTTGCTTCTTTATCATCTGGTCCTAATGGTGCTCTTAATGGCGTATAATTCAATTTAAAATCATAAAGATTACGATTAGCAATCAAACTTCTAAAATTATCTTTAGCTAAATGATATCCATAAACTAATTCTCCATTACTATTAGTAGTCAAGTGCATTGCACCATTATAAATCTGTTCAGCTACAGCCGCCATTCCAGCACAATTACCATGTCCACTATAAGAATAATTTCTAAATGAAAATCCATTCACGTTCTGACGAAATCCCGAATCATGTACTTCTATTGCATCTTCATCAGGTCCTAATGGATAAACATTATTTAACTCGACATGATTATTTTCATAAAGACATGGATGCGATACCCGTTCATAATAAGCTTCACCGCTACCCTTATATTTTAACTCTCCTATCTCTTCTTTGTCAGTTTTACCATCACCGTCAGTATCAGCAAGATATGGATTAGTTACAATTAAATTACCAAACTGATCTCTCATCCCAGCCGTTTCTATTCCATCAGGAATTCCATCACCATCAGTATCAATTTCTCCGTCAACACCGACAACAGAATTGGTAATTTCTTCAAATATATTAGCAAGTTCAGAACTATTGATTTCATAAAAACTACCTGATGTTCCCTCAGCAACTGCTTTAATCGCATCAAAATCTAAAGACTCATCTCCTAACCCAATTCCAAAAATGATAATATCTTCTTGGGAAGCTTCTTGAATTAAGGTCTCTTTTTCTCTATTTAAATTAGAATCTACACCATCCGTTAATAAAATGATTATTTTTTGCGTTTCCGAATCATTGTTTTCTTCTTTTAATAAAGTAATTCCTTCTTCTACCGCACGAACAATATTGGTACCACCACTACTTCTAAATTCTTCTAATGCGTCACTAGCTAGAGTTTTGTCTAAAGTAAAATCCTGAATCACCGTTGCCGAAGAAGAAAATTTTATAATCGAATACTTATCTTTATCACCTAATGAAGTAATAGCATTCAATGAAGAAGATAACCGCTTATCAGTCTGATCATTTTGTCCCATAGAACCAGAATCATCAACGACAAAAGCCACATTAAAAGTACTATTTTCTTCTCTAATCTTAGCCATGTCTTTTGCCCAAATTTCATCCCACATCGCACCATCGCCTAGGGTGTATTCACTAAAATGATCCGTAGTCATTGTCACTGTAGACTTCTTGACATTGACCTTTGAAGGCATCTTAACGACTTCATTATTTTCCTCATCATACCAAAAAACAGATAAATCTTCTTCATTGGTTCCCTCTGGAAGTTTGTCTTTATCATACTTTATCGTTATTGTAGCTTCATCTAATTGAGCATTACTAAAATTCCCGGAAATATCAAACGAACTTCCTACCTTAGCCACAACTTCATTAATATTTGCTTCTTTATCATCTAAATTCGTAATTTTTACTTTAGATAAAGGGGTTCCAACAACCTTATAATCCACTGATATATGTTCAATAACTCCATCTTCACTCTCAAATTTAGCCGTTATACTTTTTTCAGAATTACCTCCTAGAAAAGTAAAATAAACTAAAGTCAAATTCAAAACAACAAGTACTGACAAAATAATATTAATATTCTTCCTAATAAACCGTTTCATTAATCTTCAACTCCTTGTTCAGTATATTGCTGATAATTAGACTTAGTCGTAATGACAAAATTCTTTGCCCAGTCCTCATCACTTTGAATATCAATAGTAAGAAGACCATTCTTTAATTCATAACGATCAAATTCTTGATATTTACCATTATATTCAACTAGTAATATGGCATCCTTTTCATCCACTTCATACTCAATTTTCCCGATAAAAGAATAAACACTGAATGTTCTTTCAATAGCACCTACCTTAGTATCTTTCGAATATTCTTTAAAAGTTCCATCTATTTCTGAAGCTAAATCAGAAGGAATCAATTTCACTGTTGATTTTACTGTTTTCGTTTCAAATTCCATATCATTTTCAGAATAAACACTATTGATGTCCAAGCCTTTCTTTACCTTCAAATAATCAGAAATGTCATCACCTGAAGTAGAATATTTTAACGGATCAGAGTGATAAGTATTGACTTCTTCTCCATCCGTTAACCCATCTCCATCAGTATCCTTAAAAATCGGATTTGTTCCAAGTTCTAGTTCCTGAGAAGTAATTAAACCATCATTATCTAAATCTTGTTGCTTCTCTTCTTCCGTAAATTCTAAATCCCCACTATAGGTTTCTACAATTGGTTCATCGTCTTCAGTCGCATATTGAGGCTCAACTTTTTTACTTTCTTCTTGATCTGGATAACGATTAAAATTTCTAGCAGAAAAAAACATACTCGTTCCTATAATAGTTCCTATACTAATCACAAAAACAACCGCTAATACTAAAGAAATTCTAAACTTTAATCGATATTTTTTCTCATTCCGCTTCTTCTGTTCTTCCTCAATATACTCTGTTAAAAGTGTCCCACAATTACCACAGAATTTAACTGCTTCCGTCTCATGCTTACATTTTGGACAAATCATATCTTCCCCTTCTTTCTAATATTCTTTACCCAATAATACTGTACTAAATCTATTGTCAATATATGCCCTGATGAAATCATAAAAACAAATAAAAGTAAAATCTTGTTTCTATTATCTTGGTACAAAAATACTTTCTAACTGCGCTTTTTCAAACAAAAAATATATTTAGAATAATCTGCGCAATTAAAATAAGCTTTTCTACTACAGAAAAATAACTCCATCTATTTTAAGACTATTAACAAATATAAAAATAGTGTTTTCTATTACCATTTTTCTAAATAACAAAACGGCGATAATCAAAAAATAATCCAGTAATATTTCTCAATAAAAAATAGCTCTACTTACCTTTCACTTACCCCAATACTAGAACTCCTACAAGAAAACTCCCCATTCATTTCTATATACAGTTATCTATCAGGATTATATATACTATTATACCAAACATCTCCTCATTGTTCTCAAAAATTAAAAAAACTTTCCACAAAAAAAGTTCTAGTCATCAAAACCAAAACTTTTCAATATACATAATCACTATCTTAAATCAACCACCTTGTCGACTAAAAAATCAATATCTACAACGTATTTCTTTATGTTTTTTCTATCCAAATATACAGAAAAAGTAGTAATATTGTTTTCTTGAATCAAACTTACTGGATCAAACCATAAATTCTTACTTTTAAATACATACTTTTTATGATCCATTGGATTATCCCACTCACAAATAATATTATATGGGTGTCTGCCATTTACCCGATACCCTCTATTAAGTACAGTTTCTAGATATTTAGCTTCTATCTTTTCTCCATAAGTTTTTAGTTCTTTTTCTTTTTTCTTTTGATGCTTTTTTATCCATATTCCTGCTCCACCAATGATTAGAAAAAGTAACCCAAAACCTGGAAATAGTAAAAATAAAAGATCTAGCGATTTTACACCAATTTTATTCGGATTTTTCTCATCATAATAAATCGTAATTTCCCTACCTTCATAAAAATCAGAAGAATAACTATTCAACTCTGACTCATATTCTTTTCCTCCTACACGATAAGAAACATAAACATGATAATCAGTATCGCCAGAATGTTCACGATAAGGAATAATTTCTGTAATAATGCCTGTTGTCTCTATTTTATGATCATAACGAAAAACCTGTAAACAAATTACAGCGCCTAATAAAATAAATAATATACCAAACCCCATAAAGACAAACCATACTAAATTTTCTGACTTACTTGCTTTCATTACATTTCCTCCACTTAACTTAAAATTTAGATCAATTAAAGACTTTTCTTATACGCCCCAATCTTTCGTAATATATCTGCAAATTGTTTTTCATGACCACTATTTGTCGGCCGATAATATTTCTTATTCTTTAAACTATCTGGGAGACATTGCATCGCCGTAATTTTATTTTCATAATCATGGGCATATTGATACCCCTTACCATTACCTAATTCGCTATCTAACTTAGTTACTGCATTTCTCAAATGAAGAGGGACTTTCTCTTGCATCGTATTTCTAGCATCTTCTGCTACCTCTGTATAAGCGGTATACAAAGAATTCGATTTAGGACTTAGACTCAAATAGACAACTACTTGTGCAAGATTCACATTACACTCTGGCATTCCGTTATAATGACAAGCACTATAAGCACTAGTTGCCTGAAGCAAAGCATTAGGGTTCGCTAAGCCAATATCTTCTGAAGCGAAACGAATTAATCGCCTAGCAACATATAACGGATCCTCCCCTGCTTCTAACATCCTCGCCAAATAATAAAGAGCAGCATCAGGATCACTATTTCGCATCGATTTATGAAGAGCAGAAATCAAATTATAATGTTCTTCTCCCTTTTTATCATACAAAAATACCTTGCTTTGTAAAGAATGTTCTAAAGTTTCTTTAGTAATTATTTTCTTATTCTTCTTAACTGGCGTAATATTAATCACATTTTCCAATGTATTTAATGCCGTTCTCGCATCCCCATGACTAACATCCGCAATAATCTCTAAACATTCATCATCAGTTTTAACCCTTTTATATTCGTAGGTTTCTTTTAATGCTCGTTGTAATATTTGAAAAATATCTTGCTTAGATAAACTCTTTAATACGTAAACTTTAGTACGGGATAACAAAGCGGAATTCACCTCAAAAGAAGGATTCTCAGTAGTAGCCCCAATTAAAATAATATTACCATTTTCTACATGAGGTAAAAAAGCATCTTGTTGACTTTTATTAAAACGATGAATTTCATCGACAAAAACAATTGTCTTTTTTCCATTAGCCTTATTAAATTTAGCAATCTCAATTAATTCTTTAATTTCTTTAACTCCTGCGGTTACTGCGGAAAGTTCATAAAACAAAGAATTCGTCTGTCTCGCAATGATTTTAGCTAAAGTTGTCTTTCCAACCCCAGGTGGTCCCCAAAATATCATCGAAGTAATGGTATCATTTTCAATCATTTTTCGAATGGGAGAATCTTCACCGACAATTTCTTCTTGCCCAAAAAACTGATCCAAAGTAGTTGGTCTCATTCTTTCAGCTAATGGTTTAAACTCGTAATGTTCACCTGGATCAGAATCAAATAAATTATTCATATTATCACCTACCACCCAAACTTCTATTTATAGTATACCACAAGAAAAAAATAAAGACTATCGACCGTAAAAGAATTGAATAGGCTAAATTGAGATTATTAGTTTAGAACAAAATGAAAAATAAATTTTTCATGTCCCAGTCGTTACCTTCTAGGCTTTCTGCTTCATCGATAAAGTAACCTTTATTCTCCACAGACTTAACACGTGATAAGTCGCTACCGTAGTTTTCTGTTCTTTCTTTTTTACTTTTTACTTGCTAAATTAACTCTTTCATATATTTCTTTATTCCCTCAAATAATATATTTTGACTAGCATTAATATCTCTATCATGGACACTTCCACATTCTGGACATACCCAGTTTCTAACTGATAATTCTTTTACTTTCTCATTCTTATATCCACATTTACTACACTCTTGACTACTTGGATAATAACTGTCTATCTGTATATATCGTTTTCCATAATAGTTAGCTTTATATTCTAATATACGACATATCTCGGATAAACGAACATCAGTTAGAGATTTAGAAAACTTCTTTTCTTCAATCATCTCTTTTACTTTTAATGTTTCACTTACAATAATATCATTTTCTAATACTAGTTTTTTCGTTATTTGATGAATAAAATGTTTTCTGGCATTTTTTAACTTCTGGAATAGAATGGCTATTTTTTTCTTCGTCTTATAATAATTACTACTTCCTTTTTCACGTCTTGCTAATTCTATTTGTTTCCTCTTGATTCTTTTTTCATATTTCTCGATGATTTTCTCATTCTTTATCTTTTATCCATCACTTGTAATCACAACATCTTTTATCCCTAAATCTATTCCTACTATTCTTTTAGGAATAATCTTTGCTACAAGATGATTTAGTTCTACTAATACACTAACATAATATTTTTCACTTGAATATTCACTAATGGTTGCATTGATTATTCTTCCAGGTAAAGGCTCTAAATCTCTATATCCTCTAATTTTTTATTTCTTTAATTTAGGAAGAATAATTACTTTCCTTTTTAGATCCACTTTAATATTCTCATATTTTTTTTCTTTATAAGTACTCGTAATATAATTCGTTCGATAACTTCTTTTTGAACTATATTTTCCTTTAAACTTAGGACAATTATTTTGATGATTAATAAACCGTTTAAAACTATCTTCTAAATCAAATAAACTGCA
>CALVOU010000023.1 GCA_944350365.1 uncultured Bacilli bacterium | reverse complement strand
ATCCGTTTTAAATTATCCTTATATTTATTGGTATATATTGTTTTATTTTTTTATCAGTCATTTTGTTTAACACAACTTTTATGTTTAAAAAGGGAATACTATTTTACTTTGTGTTTTTCCTTATCTAAATAGTATGACTCACTAACGTTTTTCTTAATTAAAGTAGCTGGTATAAAATATCGATATTCATCAGGAACCTCTTCCAAAGAATCAAATAATTCTGAAGAAACCCCATCCTGATCTATCTTATAAAACTGATATTGATAAGTAATATCACGTACCTGATCTTCAGTATACTCATCTAAAGAAATTTCCCGCCATTCGTGATCCCAATGATATCCATATTGAAGACCATATTCTTATTTGCCACTACTAAATCCATAACCGTAATACGAACCATAAATATAATCATAGACATAAGCTTCCCGCTTAGGAGAATAAGAATTTATTTTCGTCGTGACATAATCAAGATTCTCTTTGACTGGATAAAGTCCATTCTCGCTAGCCTGAGCTAACTCTTCAGTCAAAGGTAAGTATTCTTCAGTCCGATTAAGCCCTTTTACTCGCATCTTTTCACTCTCAATATATCTAGATAATAAATTAGATTCACTGACATATAAATGAACATGCTTTCCTTTAATTTCACAATCGACTGTTTTTGATCCACAACCAGTCCGTCGAAAATAACAATGTACTACAAATAAGACCAACTCGTATTAAACTATATTGACTATGCTTCATTATTTCTATCACCACCAATAAAACTATTATAGTTCTTCTAATGATTTTTTGTCTACCGAATAAAAATGTATTTTTTAAGACTAACTTCCCGTATACGATTTTACGGGAACTTACTTTTTAAATTAAGGGATAAATTTTAACAGTAGTATCTTTGTCACTAGCATGGTATAATACTATTAGGTGATGAAAGATGAGTATCAAAATAGAAAGATTAAATAGTCAGTTTGAAAAAGAAATCAGTAATATACTTCAGACTGAAATCAAAGATGAAGATATAAAATTTGTAACTATAACTGGTTGTGAAATTACTAATGATCTAAGTTATTGTAAAGTTTATTTCACAGTATTAGATGATTCTAAAAGACAATCTACTTGGGATGCCTTAAAAAAAGCTGCTTCCTTTATTCGAGGAGAACTTAGTCAAAGAATAGAAATTAGGCATACGCCAGAATTAAAATTTATTTTTGATGAATCGATCGAGTATGGAAATCATATCGAGAAAATTATTGAAAAAATCAATAATGAAGAAGAATAAGTAATGCATACCTGAAAAAAAGGTATGCTTTTTCGATTGAAGAAAGGGGAGAGCTAGTTTTGTTGATTATATTCGCTATTTTACCAATTATTTTGTTAACCATTCTTTTTTATCACTTAGATGAATTAGAAAAAGAACCTAAACAAGAACTTGCCAAAGCATGTTTATTAGGCTTGGTTTCTATTTTTTGACGGTAATTATTTCCTATATAGTAAATCTTCATCAAATAGAGGTCTCTTCATTAAAACCACTAGAAAAAATAGGTTATAGTTTCTTCGCTATTGGCTTAATTGAAGAATTTTCTAAATGGTTAATGACTGTTTTCTTTTTGAAGAAGAATAAGCAAGTAGATACATTATTTGATTATATTCTTTATGCGATTTATATTGGTTTAGGGTTTGCTTTAGTAGAAAATGTTTTATATACGATAACAGGTGGAATAATTGTCGCATTAGTAAGAGCATTTTTAACCGTACCTGCTCATGCTTTTTATGCGATTGCGATGGGATATTATTTAGGTAAGGCGAAAGTTTATAAACAAAAGAGTACTTATTTTTTCAGTTTATTTATCCCTGTATTCTTGCATGGTACTTTCGATAGTTTAATTCTAGTAGGAAATTACCTTTCTTATCTTCTGTTTTTCTTATTTGTGATTGGTCTTTATTTTTTCGCAATTTTTTTAATTAAGAAGGCGAGAAATTTAGATAACCAAGAAGCAAAAAAACACTCATTAAAGACTGGATAACGCATAAATAAACAAAGAGTATCGTAAACTGTAATGGTGATAGGATGTCTTCTTTACTATTAAATGCAATTTCTGAATACGGTTATTTTGGTATGTTTTTAGCGATGATTCTAGAAGCAGTAATCATCGTAATTCCTAGTGAGCTGATTTTAGCTACCGGTGGAATTTTAGCATCCCAAAATATCTTTTCTTTTTTTGGCGCCCTTTTAACAGGAATCATCGGCAGTGTTTTTTGTGCGATTATTATATACCTCATGGGTTATTTTGGTGGACGACCATTCATTAATAAATATGGAAAATATTTTTTTATGAAGAAAGAAGATATTGAAAAAGCAGAAGCTTGGTTTCAAAAATACGGAATGTTAGCTTCCTTCATTGGTAGAAATTTCCCGATTGTTAGAACCTTTATTTCTTTACCCATCGGGATGATGCATCTATCTTTTTGGCCTTTTGTTCTCTACACCACACTTGGTAGTATTCCTTGGACTTTTGCTTTTGTATACGTTGGCTACAGCTTAGGAAATAACTGGGTTATCCTACAAGAATATACTTCTCGCTTAAAAGTTCCCATTTATATTTTATTATTTTTGCTGATTGCCCATTATATTTATCGTAAGATAAAAGAAAAAATAAGCAATAAAACACCAACTTTCTTTTGACTATATTTGGAGTACTTACTTATCTAAATCAAAAAACGTTTATAATTTATTGAATAGGACGATTCAGAGAGAAATACTTAAATATATTTATGAAATAAACTTGTGAATTCCCTTTTATAAACCATAAAAACAAGGTATAATATATACTAGGTGAAGGATATGAAAGAACTCGTCGATAGCTTTGTTTCTAGTACTACTAGTTTTTTAATCGGTTATGGTCCTATTGCCGGAGTTCTTTTAATTATTGCGGAGTCAATTATTCCAATGTTACCTTTATCCGTGTTTATTACGTTAAATATCGTCAGTTACGGAGATGTTTTTGGTTTAATCATTTCTTGGCTATCGACGGTAGTCGGGTGCATGCTTTCGTTTCTTATCTTTCGCTTTTTCTTACAAAAGAAATGGTACCGTTTTATTAAAAGAAAAGATAGTGAAACGCTAAAGACATTAACCAAGAAGATTAGTAGTGCGAAATTTAGTAGTTTAGTTACTTTGATTGCCTTACCGTTTTCTCCTGCCTTTTTAATCAATATCGCATCGGGAATATCCCATATGAAAATAGAAAAATTCTTTTTGGCTTTATTGATTGGAAAAATAGTCATGGTTTATTTTTGGGGATATATTGGTACTTCACTATTAGAAAGTTTAACGGATATTACGATTATGATCAAAATATTTCTTCTTTTAACTATTACGTTTATTGTCTCTAGAAAAATTGAAAAGAAATGGAAGGTTAGATAATTATGGAGTATGTTATTGTTGGATTGTTAGTGTGTAATTTAATTTTATTAGTGATTCTTCTATTTCGAAAAAAAGATAATAGTGATATGACTGAACGATTAGGACGTTTTGAAATGGATATCATTAAAGAGATGAATCAGAATTTTATCCAAGTAAACGATAAATTAGAAGCTAGATTAAATAAGATTGATGATCGAGTAAATGAAAGAATCAATGAGAATTTCGATAAAACGAATCGTACGTTTCAAAATGTCTTAGAACGGTTAAGTAGAATCGATGAAGCTCAGAAAAAGATTGAAACATTATCGACCGATATTGTCTCCTTACAGAGTATTTTAACGGACAAAAAGAGTAGGGGTATCTATGGGGAAGTGAATCTAAAACATATTTTGGTCAATGTGTTTGGGGAAAAAAACGATAAGATTTACCGACTTCAATGCCCACTTCCTAATGGTACGATTGCGGATTGTGTACTTTATGCCCCTAATCCCCTAGGAATGATTGCGATTGATTCTAAGTTTCCTTTAGAAAACTATCAACAGATGGTAGATAGAAATTTATCGAAAACAGATCGCGCTATTCATGAAAGACAATTTAAAATTGATGTTAAAAAACATATCGATGCAATTAGTAGTAAATATATTATCCCAGGCATTACTTCTGATCAAGCCATCATGTTTTTACCAGCTGAAGCAATATTCGCAGAAATCAATGCCTATCACACGGATTTATTAGAGTATGCTTACAAGAAAAAGGTTTGGATTACGTCTCCCACTACGTTAATTTCTACGTTAAGTGTTATCCAGATGATTATTAAAAATATTGAACGCGATCAGTATACTTCGATTATTCACGAAGAATTAAAAAAATTAGGTGTCGAATTTTCCCGTTATAAGGAAAGATGGGATCATCTAGCGAAAAGTATCCAGATGGTGAACAAGGATGTAGAAAATGTTTATATCACAACGGAAAAGATCACTAGAAAATTCGATTCTATCAGTCAAGTAGAAGTAAGCAAATTGGAGGATAAACGAGATGAATAAATTAAAAATCATCAATACCTGTTTTATTGTTTTATATATTGGAATTATGTTTTTTCAACTAATGAATTATGGAAGTACGATGACTACTTCAAAGATATTAACTACTTTAGCAATTATTCCTGTTACTGCTGGACCTTTTCTGATTAAGAAAATTCTAAAGTATGAGATGAGTGAAACCTTAAAAATATTCTATTACTTGTTTGTACTGATTGCCCTTATTTTGGGTAGTATTCTAGGATGGTACTACAAGATTAGTTGGTTTGACTTATTTGCGCATTTAATTTCAGGAATTGTGATGATGATAGTTGCCTTGATTATTCTAAAGAAGAACCATCTATTAAAGAAAGAATTAAAATGGTTTCATATCATTTTCATGATTGCCTTTGGCTTAATGATTGCTTCATTCTGGGAATTCTTTGAATTCGCATCAGATAATATCTTAGGTGGAGATACCCAGTGGGTAAAAGAAACTGGTGTTGATGATACGATGGAAGATATGTTAATTGCTTTTCTAGGATCCATTCTATTTTGTATTTATTATTTAATAGAAGTCCAAGTAAAGAAAGATAAATTTATGAAGAAATTAGACCAAGTATTATAAGGAGGAAAAAATTATGGCGAAAAAAGAAAAAAAAATAAAAGAGAAAAAAGTAAAGGAAACTAAACCAAAGAAAGAAAAAGTAAAGAAAGATCATCGAAAATTATTCTTAAGAGTTCTAATTGTTTTATTAGTTTTAGAGCTACTTATGATACCAGGCTTTATATTTGCAGGAATGAATCAAACGATACCGATTGTTTTATTTATCGTTGTTCCTACTGTGTTTGCAATCATTATTGTGTTACTCGCGAGTAGTTGCCTAAAGACGAGGTTAAAAAGCGAAGAAGTCGAAGAAGAGAAATAGTAAAAAACTGGCAAAATATCTAAAAATTTATAAAATTATTTTAACGTAAGGAGTAAGAACATGGAACAGAAAAAACTAACTTTAGAAGAATTTAATGAGTATAAAAATAAGTTGACTACCATTACAACTGAAGCAGAGACTATGTATGAGCGAATTAAAGATAATGAAGATTTTGATGAAGAAAAGTATGAAAAAGAGGCATTTGAAAAGTATTTTTCTATCCAAAGTGAATTATTATCCTATGATTTAAGCAGTATTCCTTTTGAAGCATGGCAAGGTTTTGAAATATTTTCTGATGAAACTCATGCCGTTGATTTTTCTAAAACTAAGGCTAATATAGACTTTGGTTTAGTTGAATACTATGGTAATGGTAATTTCAGAGGTTGTAATGTAAAGAATTTAGATGAAATTCGAGAATTGTTAACTCCTAGTGCTTTTGATGAGCAAACAATTCAAACGAATTCAGCATTATTTTTAACGGATTCGTTTAGTAGCGAATTTAAAGATAAGTATTATAATCATTCTCTAACTATTAGTGATTTAGCAAATCTAACTCTGCAACAATTAGAAGAATTAAAGCAAAAAAATTTTAGAGTACATTTGGCTTATCGTAGTTATAGTGGACTAATGCTTGAAACTTTGGGATTGGACAAAGTTATCCAACTTTATAATCATTCAGAGCAAGAATATGAAGCGATTAGACAAATTTTTGATATGGATTATAGTTGGAGAAATATTTCTTCCAGAAATGATAATACTCCAACTTTTGACCAATTTTTAGAACAAATAAAAAATGCTAAAGTTAATAATATTAAAAATGTTTGTTTTGATTTTGTTCGGCAACAAATCGAAAATACAAATTTATGGATTAGACAAGAAAATTTTCCAGAATTATTTGTAAATGAAAATGCTGATATATTTTTAGTAAATGCTAATATTCCAGACGAAGTTAAAGAAAGATATTTTAATCGAAATTTAGAAATACAAGATTTACTTAATTATCCAGAAACCTTTCAAAATATTTCAGTAGATTATTTTATGAGAAGATCATATATCTCTCAATTTGTTAGAGGTAATTATGGTATGGGTAAATTTCAAGAACTAGTTCAAAAACATTCAGATGTCTTTACACATATGCAACAAGAAGGTGAGTTTGACCAATTTAATCCATTTTTAAAAAGAAAAAAAGATTTAGAAAGTGCTTTTACTGAAGCACTAAAAAATTATCTTTCAACTCATGGTGTACTAGCTCAATTTAAAGTTACAAGGGAGGGGCAAACAACCTATGTTCTTCCAGAATGGCTATCATCGATGAATTTTCAAGTCGTTGAAAAATTAAATACTGCTAATGATTTATTGCAATGTACTGATTCAGTATTTGTTCTTGATGATAGTCAACGATTAGTTTTAGATACACTTGGTATAGATAATATTAAAAGATTAGAACAAGAAACTGGTTTTTTTTCTCATAAAGGTTATGAGTGGTCACGGGATTTAGAAATGTTCAATGCATTTAGTTCTTATTTTCATATACATCATCCCGATTCTTTATTAAAATTAGGAATAGATTTTAAAGATGGTGCTTTAACTTATAAAGAATTTCTGGATCAATTTGCAAATTGCTTGGATAACATGAGAAAAAATAATGTATTTACAGATTTCGCTGACTATGATTGGATTCAAGGTGAATTTAGAAATAATCATCCAGAAATATTTATAGATCTAAATGCACCAGATGAATTGAAAAAGGCATTTTATCGAAATCGTCTTTATCCAGAATTTTTATATCAACATAAGGAATACATACCTTATTTAATTAATAAAAATTTATCTAACACAATAAGAGCAAATATAAAATTAAATATACCTGGTTTAGTGGATAATCAAGGACAAATGATGCCAAATTCCGTAAATTTTATAGATGAATATGTTTCAAGGTATGGTAATGAAAAATTATTAAAATTAATTTCTAAATATGGTGGTATTCTTTCAGATATTACTATATCTAGTTTCCATGATGAAATAGAAAATGAACAGAAAATAGAACAATCTTTAAGAAACTCTATTTATAATAAGATTATAAAAGGGAAAATGGATTATTCTTACTTATCTAATGTACCAGAAATGATAGCAGAACATCCAGAAATATTTGTTGATTTTGATAGTTTAACAAATATTTCTGAAGAAGAAAGACAAAGGTTAACTACTGCATTTTATAAAAGAAATTTAACTTTTGATGATATAAAGAAGTATCCAGAGTTAGTCACCATATTAAAAGATAAAAATTTATCTATTGCTTTTGGTAATAAAGATGGTGCTTATGCAAATGGAAGAATTACTATAAATACTGGAAATAGCAGTAATAACGCACATAGTGATTTAGAATTACTTCAAATCTTTGGTAATGAGAAGTTTTTAGAATTATGTTCTAAGTATGGTAGATATATGGATGGTATGGCAACTCATCTTAGCAAAGATATAACTATTAGGAATGGTAAATATGTAGATCTTAGTATGCAAAACTTAGATGGATTGTCTTTTGAACAAGTTTCAAAGCTAATTGAAGATATAATTGCTAGAGAAAGTATATTAGGAAATCTTGCTTATCAGCCAGAAGATGCACCTACTTTCTTAAAAGAAAGTCATCCAGAATTATTTTTAAGTGATGAAGCACCAGATGAATTAAAACAATATTTCTATCATCGTTTTAATAATCACCCATTAACATTTAAAGTATTACAAGAACACAAAGATTGGATGCCTTTCCTTAAAGATAAAGCAATAGCAACTTCGCTTTTAAGAAATAGTGATTTAAAACAAGATATGATTAAATTCCTAGAGGTATTTGGTGAAGATAAAGCCATTAAATTAGGAATTAATAGAGCTGAAACTGTAGAAGAAATGATGAAAGCCCATCAAGTTGATTTAATGAAAAGTTGGTATGATAAAACAGGTGGTAAATTTATACCAGATTTTGTGGTAATGCAAAATTTTAATATTGATGAAGCAGATAAATTTTTAACATCTGGAGTAAATTGGAGTAATTTAATGAAAATTAAAAGTTTTGCTCAAACACCAGAATCAAGAGATGCCATGTTAAAATTAGCCTATTCATTCGGTGCTTTTGATCAGGATCAAAGAGGATTTAAAAAACTTCAAGATTTATTAACTAGGCTACCTAAAAAAGTCGATGCTGAACAAGGATATATATTTGCTCAAATTGATAATCAAATAAATCAGTATAGTCAAAGAAAAGGTTTCTTTGGCGTCAAGTCAAGAAGTTATATAGATGCTGATGGTAATATTCATACTACTACAGAATCTTTCTCAACTTCTAAAATAAATGCAGAAGAAGCCTATCAACAGATGATTGACTATGTTAAAAATAATAAATTCATAGACTCATTTGATAATGAAACTTTATTAAATCTTTTAGAATCATTAAAAAAAGAAGATGTTGGCATTGACTTTTCTAAAGATATTTTTAGTCAAATTTATCATAAAAATGATGATGACTCCTATACATTGACTATTAATACCCAAAGTTGTCCAAATTCAGCACAAGCCATTAGAACTATTTTAGGAAATTATCAAGTACTACCAATACTTACACCAGACAAAGCTCATCAGTTATTTGGTGGATTTGAATTAAAATACGATGCAGATTTCAGAGAATTTTTACTCGCGAATATGGAAAAAGTTTTAAATAATCCAGAATATGCTAGTCTTGTAGCAAGTGTTCAAAGACAATTTTCTGATATAAAAGCAATTAATAGTAATAGAGCCTTAACTTGGGAACTGGCAATAAGTTATGTTCAAACAAATAAATTTACATCTGTAAATGTTGGTAATGAACGAGTTGCTGAAATTTCTGCTATTGCAGGATATTCTCAAGCAGATTTTAATACTTTACAACAAATATATAATTATGGTAAGCAAAGAACATTTAGTAGTATTCCTAGAATTGAACAAAGTGCTGAAAAAACAAGTGGCAAATATACTTATGAAACTTTAAGATTAGATGATCCATTGGCAATGGCTATTGGAACATTAACCGATTGTTGCCAAGAATTAAATAATTGTGCAGAAGTTTGTATGGAACATAGTATGGTTGATAAAAATGGTCGTGTATTTGTTATAAAAGATGAACAAGGAAATATAGTTGCTCAAAGTTGGGTTTGGAGAAATAAGGATGTATTGTGCTTTGATAATATAGAAATACCAGATAAAGCATTTACTCGTGCGACTAAAGAACATCCAGAATTAGGAAGAAAAGGATTTACTGATGAAGTATTTGAAATCTATAAACAAGCAGCACATGATTTAATTGTAGAAGATGAAAAAATTTATAAAGAACTTCTTGAAAATGGTAAAATTACACAAGAACAATATGATGGTTTAAGATTAGGAAAAGTAACTGTTGGTCTAGGTTATAATGACATTGCAGAATCATTAAAACAAAATTCTAAAGTTGACAAGGGAAATGTTTCAAGGCCTTTACCTTTTGAAGAACCAGTAAAATTATCTAGAGGATTATATACTAGTGATTCTACTACTCAATATATTTTAGAGGAACGAGAAGATAGAAAAGCATTTAATGGTGAAACACTTTCAGTACATAGTGATACTTATGTTGAATATAGTGATTCTAACTTTACAGAAAAGAATTTACTCTATTTAGAAAAGTTAGAGATGATAACTAAAGAAAATCCAAGAAATTTAGAAACATCTGTTAGTGATTACGCAGATCGAGAACATCTGGTTACTGAACTAGCCCATAATTATGGATTGAATCCTGAAACTACAAGAATAATCATGCATCCTAATTTTGCGATTATCTATGATGTTAATGGTGAAAAATTAAAAATTGGTGATTTATTATTTAATACTCATGTTGATAACGAGACACAACAAATGGATATAGAAAATCAAGTTGTAATGCAAATGAGATTGGCTCTAGAACAGATTACTAGTAATAAAAAAATTGATGTATCAGCGCTAGAAGAAAATCAAAAAGAAATGTATGACAAAGCAATGAATTTAACTGATGAATTGGACCAAGAAAGGGGTGTTGGCCGTGGTAGATAAGATAGATACCATAATTACTAATGCACTAGCTGTAGATATTAGTAAATTAAATAAGAATTTAATTATCACCATGATAAACCAAATAAAAAAGAGTATAGATAAGAATAAAGAAGTAATTTTACAAGCTAACAAAATTGATCAAAAAAATAATAATGGTTTTATCATAGAATTCGACATAATTGACCGTATATTTTCTAATTTAGAAAAGGAAAATATCTTTTATGGGGATGTTATTGTATTTCAGAAAGATGATGAGAAAAAGTTAATTTATGGTAGCGAAATTATGGATAAAGGAGTCGTTGTTGTAATCAATGATGGTAATCCTTATGTACTATTAGAAATGAGTATAAGAAATTTAATGGTAGGGAATCGAATGATTTATACCACAAATGGATATATGTATGGGACTAATCGTCTAATAATCGAAATTATCCAAAGTGTATTGGAAAAAAATAATTTTTCTCCATATTTAGTTCAAGTTATCGAATTAGAAAACTATGACCAACTTCTATCCAATTATGCCAATATTAATTTAGTTGTCACCATAGGTGATCGTATTTTACAAAATTCAATTTTAAAAATCAGTCGTTGTAAGACAATATCAAGTGGGTATGAAAATTTTGATTTATATATAGAAGATGATACTCATATGGATTTTCTAAATAAAATAATAGAGACTAATCTAAATATCCAACTATATATAAATAGAAATATTGAATTAGATTATCCAGAGGCAATGATAGTAGAGGATGTCGATGAAGCGATTGCCCAGATTAATTATAATGGTAGCCAATATAGTAGCGCGATATTTACTACTTCTACGGATAATGCCTCAAAATTTATAAAAGAAGTAAGATCAAATTTAGTCACTGTAAATACTAGTCCTACAATTGAGAGAATATTAGATATTAAACAAAATGACCTGGCAACAATGAAAACAATCATTTATCCTCTAACTTGGGAGTCGAATAAAGAAACACTAAGTGTTAGCTTAAATGATTAAGATTTTATTTAGGTAGTAATCGAAGAAAAGTATTAAATGTTTAATAATATAAATGATAAATTTAAAATATATCATGGGAATAATAAGGAGTAAGAACATGGAACAGAAAAAATTAACTTTAGAAGAATTTAATGAGTATAAGTATAAGTTAATTACTATTCTGTCTGAAGCAGAAAACTTTATTGAACAAAATAAAGACAATAAAGATTTCGATGAAGAAAAAGTTGAAATGGAAATAGAAGCAAAATATCTTTCTATTCAAAATGAGTTATTATCTTATGATTTAAGCAACATTCCATTTGAAGCTTGGGAAAATATAGATATTGTTAGTGATTATGATTATGTTGCTGATTTTTCGAAAACCCACGCAAATATTGATTTAGAGCTTCTTACTCCTTATAAAGGTAGAAATTTTACAGGATGTAATATAAAAAATTTAGAAAAATACAAAAATTATTTTGGAGATATAGATTTATATGATTTGAATCAATTTCTTTATACATTAGGAAAGGGAAATTTCGATAAAATAATAGAACGTAATATCGAAGAAATAAAATATCTTTTTAATAATGATTTTCTGATTAATTATTTTTGTAATTATTATCTATCCGCCTATAATAATGATGAACAGAAAAGTGAAGAAAGTTTCGAACAGACTTTTCATAATATCTTAGCTGAATTTTTTAAAAGTAAATATAGTGCGGTAACAACTTGGAAACAGTTCATGGATTATGATGGTTCTTATGATCTTTCTGATATGGACCAAAATCAAGTGATTTTATCCTTAGGAATAAATAATTTAAAAAGATTTGAACAAGAAACTGGTTTCTTTTCTAAAAAAATAGAATACAATGGATATGCTCAAGAAAACTTTTATCATTTTATGGAATTTTCTAAACATAATCTTCAAAAATGCGACTTATATTCTAGGTGCAAAACATATGAAGACTTTCAAAGAAAAATAGCTACTATTTTGATAGCTAACAAAGAGGCAAAAGAGCATATTGAATATGATTGGTTAAAAGAAAAGTATAAACAAAGTTATCCAGATTTATCCAATTCATTAGATGAATATGAAAAAATAGAAAGTTTTGTTAATGAAGTAGGATTTGAATTCGTAAATGAATTTATTGACAGATGTGGTAAAGAAAATTTCTATAAGTTTCATCAAAAGTACGGAGATCTTCTAGGGTTAATAGATCTATACAATCTTTCATCTTTAAAAGGTACATCCTTCGATATTAATTTACTAGATCGTAAAATAGAAAAACAAATATTAAGTAAAATTATAATTACAAGAGAAAAATATCATTCAAACCATTCATCTTTTGCTAAGAGTCATCCTGAATTATTTTTAGACGATTCTGTACCACAAGAGATTAAGGATAAGTTTTATACACGTAAATTAACTTTTTCGTATTTTAAACAACATCCAGAGTTTATTCCATTTTTTCAAACAATAGATTTGAATTTAATTGCGGATTATACACTAATAGTTAAAGAAAAAGAAAACAATAACGGGGCAATGAGTTTAGTTGATTATATCATCAAAAAATTTGGTCGCGAACAAGGTTTTAAAGAACTGATCTATTATGACCCTTTTCTTACTAAACTAAAACAATATGATGAATATGACATTGTTTTTGATGAGAATGCTACAATGCAAGAAATTAAAAATAAATTAGATGATCTGGTTTATAAGGCAATAACAGAGAAGAGAGCTTTTTATAATGATAAAACACTAGATGAAAGTTTTAAAGAAAAATATCCACAACTTTTTTTGGATGAGAATACTCCGCAAGAAATAAAAAATAAATTTTATAATAAGAAATTTACTTTAGATGATTTTTATGAACTATCATTGCTAGAAAAAATGGGAGATGCCAACATTATTTTAGGATTTAGTACAGATTATAAATGGATGAATAAATTATTTAGTCAAGAAGAAAATAGTCAGAGCAAAAATGTAAAGCGTCTAAAAGTAATAAGTAAATTTGAACAGATCAACGATGTTAGGCTAAAAAAGGTTTTTAAAGGGTATTTAGAAGAAAATAGCGACACTTTTCAAATAGGGGAATTAGAAGATATCGTAAACGTTTTAAAAAGATTAGAGTATTCTAATTCTAGCGAACTAAGAAGTTTTAGTTATAGTTTCGCAGAAAAGTTGCTCAATCTAGAAGATCCGATGACTAGCTTGGAAAAAATCGAAAATATATTTATCCAAAATAATTTACCTTTTTTCGCAAAAATGTTTTTATCTTTTCAACATGTTTATCCTGATTTCAAAAAAATAGAAGGGGGTGTTAATAGATTTGATTTTTCTGATACTAGTCGAATTGCCCCGCAATTAAAGGATCAAAGTCTACCCAATATCGGTTATCATTTAACTCCTCTAGAAAAAAGATTTAGGATTATCTATAATGATTTATTAAGAATAACTTATCGAAGCGGAAGTCTAGATCTAATGGAATATTTAAATCAACTAGAAACAGGTAATGATTTATTTATAAATTATATGAATAATGGATTTAAACAAGATGATTTTTCTAAAGAGGATAAACAAACATTTGATGTCTTTATGAGTCATTTGGAAACTATGTATGAAAACTTGAGTAAAGAAGATATTCATAATCTACCATTAGAAGAAAAAAGTAAAATTCTATATAAGACTTTTGAACCAACTTCAAGGTATGATTTTAAGGATAGAGTAGTTAGGACTTTTTGCTATTCAGCAGGAATTACTACGTTTGGCCAATTAAAAGAATTAGCAATTTCTTCGAAAAAAGAAGCCGATGAAAGAGGAAGAAAATATGCAGAAGAATTGTCTAATAAACCTTTTGAATTTGAAGAAGGGGACTTTCTTCGTGGAATGGGGGATTTCCAGTCAATAGGTGGATCTCTTTCCATCGGTAACGTTTGTAAAGAACAATTAATTACGATTAATGATACAAGTATGACAGATGTAACACCACTAGATATTGATATTACTAGAGTAAATGATAAACCTTTAGATATTTATCATACAGTTAGTGGAACGCCAACTAGCTTTAGCTTTGGAAATGTTTATCAAATTATCAAAAAAGATAATCCTAATTTTGTAATTACCAGAGATAAAGATGGTAACTTAACCAATGAGCCTTATAATCCGTTAAAAGCAGAATTGTTTGGAACTCACATCAAAGAAACAGGAGCGGGTTATGAAACTCATTGGGGGGCAAGAACTGGTGTAGCGATGACGGATATCGATTATATTTTATACAAACAAAAAGGGATGATTGATGCTAGTAAACCGTATGATGAAAATGGTAATGTCAATTATCTAGGTTCAAAAGACGATGAAATGGATTTAGATATCATCAAATACGAGATAGCGAAAAATGGTTTTTATCTACCAGTAATCGATTTTAGTGGAAAACTAATTTATTCCGTAGAAGAATATGAAAATATTCGAAATATGATGCAAGGATTATCCCACTATGGTGTATCCGAATATAAATTATCTGAGCATTTAAACTTACAAGAATGTCCCATTTCTAGTGAATTAACCTTACCAAGTTCTGAGTGGCTCAGTAGTCAATTAGAAGAAGCTAATCAAGAAACAATTATTAAACGGGAAAAAATAAAACAAGTATTAAAACCTGTATTTGATGAATTTAATCTTTCGATTAAAGAAAAAATTGATGGCGATCTAACACCAGGTAGTGTAGAATTTATCGATACTGGTTCAACCGGAAGAGGAACGAATAAACCACATGACGGGGATTTTGATTTTCTATTACGGCTAGATAATGATTTATTACTAGATTCCGATAAGAAAAATAAATTTATGGCAAGACTATGTGAGGTAATCGAAAAATATCACCCTGAAAAATCCATTACGACTGATAAGGGAGATTATCGATATAAAAAAATTAAATTAGATGACGAAACAACCATCGATCTTGATTTATCTTTTGTAGGAAAGACCAATAAAGTAACTTATTCTTCCGATATGTGTGTAAAAGATAGGCTAGCTAGTATAAAAAAACGATATCCTGAACAATATGATTTGGTCGTTGCGAATATCATTCAAGCTAAAATATTTTTAAAATCCCAAGGCGTTTATAAGCCATACAAATCAGATGCTACCCAAGGAGGTTTAGGTGGAATTGGTATTGAAAATTGGATACTTCAACACGGCGGATCATTTTTAGATGCCACAACTAGTTTCGTTCAAGCATCAGAGGGAAAAGACTTCGCTCAGTTTAAAAAGGATTATCAGATATGGGATTTTGGTGCTAATCACTTTGCAGATAGAAAAAGCTCTAATTCAGATGAATTATATCAAAAAATAGATGCCTATCCATACGATAATTTTGTAGCGAAGAACATGAGTGAGGCAGGTTATAATAAGATGAGACAAGCCTTAAAGCAGTATTTGGCTAACTATAATCATACTTATCTAAATAAACAAGAAAGTATAGAAGAAACTAAGGGCGTAACAAGATAATCCATATATAAATTTAAAATCATCATCGGTTTTAGGGACAACTAAACGATGATGATTTTTTGTGTGTATTTGTTCATCATTTTTTCTAAAAATTTGCCTTTCCTATTAAAAAGTGCTATAATATGCGCCGTATGAAAGGGAAAACACCCTAAAGAATAAAATATTCTGATGAATGAAAAGGAAGATGGAAAATATGTTAAAAAAATTATTTAGTCAATACGAAAAAAAATTTATAAAGGAATTAGATTATCATCAAATAAAAGATCTTGAAAACCTTGTTGATGAGATCAAAAGAAAGATCGCCTCATTAGAAGCAGAAGAATATCGTACAGGAATCAGTTACTTCAATACCATCGCTAAATTAGATGACAAGCTAACGGATGCTAAAAGTACGCTATCTAAACAAAAATCAAGTGAAGAAATCATGGAAAAAGTATGTAATCATACTTATGATGAAGTGGCCTCTAACTTAATGGATGCTGAAGAAATGAAAAAAGTATTACCAGAAGAAAATCCAGAAACTGTGACTCAAGTTAGTACATTCTTATCTAACTACTTACCAAGATATATAGAAGAAGTAAGAGAAGAAAGAAGTTATGACCCATTCGATGAAATTGATCAAAAAGAACTATATGATAACCGTAAAGAAGAATTAGATGAACTTTATGGTTGGATATTTAATATTGCTAGTCAATATGGAGAACAAGGGTTAACTAGATTACAAAAAATGGAAAATAATTTTCAAAAGGTCAGACTATCGACTAGGTTCAATGATCATATAGAAGATGTCATTTTAGAAAAAACAATTATCGAATATGGTATTCAATATTATGGAGAAGAGTTTACTCTTCAAGCCACTAATCCACAAGGATCAATTTTAACACCTAGCCAAATGGTTGCATATATGGTACAAAATCAATATGCTTATGATAGACAACCACTTGCGGAAAGAGAACAACAAATCCAAGAAAAAAGAGAACAAGCTCGCAATAAAATCATGATGAAGAAATAGTTACCATTAATCCTAGAACATAAAAAACAATAACAAGAATGGTATTTTTAAAGGATATCATTCTTTTCATCTGTACATTTGAAAAACTTATTTTTTGCTATTTTCTAAAAAATATGCTATAATAAGCGACACATTTGAAAGGGGAAAGTAAGAAAAGAATGAAAACGGAGATTTTTTTACCGACATATCGGTTAGAAAGAGTAGATGGAAATAACCAACTCCACTGGGATTATTTAAGTAAACTTTATCAAGATTCCTCTATTCAAGAAGTATTACCAGATATGATTTTAACTCTAGTAGAAAATAAAAGTAATGTTCACCCCTATATTTCCTACTTTGGAAATAATAAAATTGGTTTCATCAAAGTATGGAAAGTACCATTTGGACTTTCTAAAAGTGCAGAAATAGAATGTGCGATAGAAAAGAAATATCGAAATTACGGTTTTGGAAAGAAACTAGTGGGTGAATTTACGGATTACTTATTATCCGATAAAGCTCTACAAGAATTACAATTTTCAGAAATTATTGCTAGAACTAATTCGGAGAATTTAGCTAGTATTTATGTAGCTGATCAAGCAGGATTTGAACTAACAAATCGATACCATTATTTAGAATTTAAGAAAATAAGAAAATAAAGAAAGAAGGGATAAATATGTTAGAACGTACATTTAGTTATGCGTATAACCAAACATTAAGAGAAGCAATTAAAGAAGGAATGATCAAAAAACATGGTACTTATGATCCAAAACGATTAGAAATAGTAGAAAGACAATATCAACAAGATGGAGCATTTCAACAACTACCTTTTTCAAAAGTAGCCAAAAAAGTCGTTGAATATGCAAAAAATGGAGATATTGTAGCTAATTTGTCTTGTGGAACAGTAGATCACTTTGTTGCTCAAGCCATTGGACAATATGCAGGGGTATATCTAGAAGAATATTTACGATTGACCGAAGACCTTAAAAGCTATTTTTCAAAAGAAAGTGTAAAAAATGATAGAGTTCAAGCGGAAATGGAAGGAATTTATAGATATTTCTATTTGGCAGCTAGTGAACTTGAATGGAAAAAATTTTGTCAATTTTGTGCAGTAGGTGTACAATTTCTTGATTATCAATGGGATTATAAACGTCGTAGTTGGTTTAAACCGGTAATTAAAGATAACGTAGATGCTTACTATACTGGATTCTCCTTACATCTTATGGTAACATATCAAGATTTAAAAAACCAATATGAAAAGCCAATTGAAGATAACTCTAAACAGAAAAAAAGACTATTGTGGAATAGGAGAGGATAATATGTTAAGAAGAGTATTTGATTATTATGAAAATATGGCAACAAGAAATCGACAATACAAATTTGAGAAAAAGAAACAAGACAAGGAAATGATAGTTCATCAGCAAGATAAAAATTTAGAAATCGAAAAACTAGAACAAAAAATTAATGAAATAAAGGAAAAGGAAATTGCGCTTCTATTAGCAGACTACAATACTAATGCTTCTGAAATTGCTGAGCTTGATCATCTAAGGCAAGAGACTATTCAGAGAGTAGAAGAATTAAAAAGAGTACCATTAGTTTTATGGATAAATACTAACCAATACGTTTTTGATAATGTGATGGATTCTATCCAAAGAAAAAGTGTTATTGTAAAAATCAATGATGGTCAAGCTGATATGGAAGTATTAAATATCATGACTGATAAAGTTCTTTCCTATTTAAAGGAATATATGGAAATAGAAGCGGAGATAGCGGATAGAATGCCAAAAAGAGAAAAGAGTAAATCAGAAATTAAAGAAGAAATGATCAAAATCTATGATACTTTCTATCGTGTGGCTAGAGAATTTGGTGAAATTGGAGTAGACTCTCTATATGAAATAGGAATGAAAAATTTTTCTGATCGTAAACAACATTTACTAATGTCTGGAACAACAGCTATCTACGATTTAATCAACGAACCATTTGGTAGATTTGATTATGCTGGTTTAATTGCTAGTAATATTGGTAATGGTCAAATCCCTAAATCAAAATTAAAAAAGTAATAAAATAGGAATAGCGAGTCTTATTCCTTTTTCTTTGGAATTTTATTGATTATCCACTGAAAATATAGTAAAATTAGGAATAGTTTTGGAGGGATAATATGATAACGACGAAAAACGTGACGCTTCGTTTTGGAAAACGAACGCTATTTGAAGATGTCAATATCAAATTCACACCAGGTAACTGTTATGGAATTATTGGAGCGAATGGAGCAGGTAAATCTACATTTTTAAAATTACTAAGTGGCGAGATCGATACGACAAGTGGAGAGATTATCGTCACTAAAGGAGAAAGAATTTCTGTATTAAAACAGGATCATTTTGCGTATGAAGAATTTTCTGTCGTCAATACAGTCATCATGGGAAACACGAAACTCTATTCTATTATGCAAGAAAAAGAAAAAATGTATGCGCAAACTGAGTTTACCGATGAAGATGGAATGCGTCTTGCTGAACTAGAAGCAGAATTTGCCGAGATGAATGGTTGGGAAGCAGAAAGTGAAGCCGGAGAATTGTTATCTGCTTTGGGAATTCCAGTTGAACTTCATTATAGTTTGATGAAAGAGATTCCTGCCAAGTTAAAAGTAAAAGTTCTACTTGCCCAAGCTTTATTTGGTAACCCAGATATTCTTCTTTTAGATGAACCAACCAACAACTTAGATATGGAAGCCATCGATTGGTTAGAAGAATTCTTAATCAATTATCCAAATACCGTCATTGTTGTTTCCCACGACCGTCACTTCTTAAATAAAGTCTGTACCCATATCGTAGATATCGACTATAGTAAAATGAAATTGTATATTGGTAACTATGATTTCTGGTACGAATCTAGTCAATTAGCGTTAAAACAGATGAAAGAACAAAATAAGAAGAAAGAAGAAAAGATCAAAGAACTACAAGACTTTATTGCTCGATTTTCAGCTAATGCATCTAAGAGTAAACAAGCAACGAGTAGAAAGAAAATGCTAGAAAAAATTGAATTAGAGGAGATTGTTCCTTCTTCTAGAAAATATCCTTATATTGACTTTAAGCCAGAAAAATCATCGGGTAAAGAAATTTTAACGGTAAAGAATTTAACCAAGACCGTAGAAGGTAGAAAAGTATTAGATAAAGTATCCTTCACTGTATTAAAAGGAGATAAAATTGCCTTTGTAGGTAGGGATGATATTGCGAAAACCACTTTGTTTAAAATTTTAATGGGCGAATTATTACCAGATAAAGGAGAAGTGATTTGGGGTAAGACGATCACCAAGAGTTATATTCCTCAAGATAATTCTGATTACTTCCAAGATGATGAGACCATCATGGAATGGATGGGAAAATACTATCATGTCGACGATGAGACAGTACTACGTAGTTTCTTAGGTAGAATGTTATTCTCCGGTGAAGAAGTATTTAAAAAGGTTCCGGTTTTATCTGGTGGAGAAAAGATGCGTTGCATGTTGTCAAAATGCATGTTAGAAGCAAGTAATTTCTTAATCCTAGATGAACCAACTAACCACTTAGATTTGGAAAGTATTACGGCCTTAAATAATGGCTTAATAAAATATGATTCAGAAGTTTTATTTACTTCCCACGACCATCAATTTACAAGTACAGTCGCTAATCGTATTATCGAAATTTTACCAACTGGCATTATCGATAGACGTCTACCATTCGATGAATATCTAGAAAATAAAGAAGTAAATAAATTAAGAGAACAAGCATATGCAGACAAAAACTAAGAGTAAGTAAAGAAGCAATTAGCGATTAACCGTTAATTGCTTTTTAACTTTTAAAAGAAAAGTTTTTAAAAAAAGTTTAGAACTACTTGAAACAAGACATACTTAAAAGATAAATAGCCAATTTAATATTTTTAAATCAAAATCAGTAGACATATAGGAATTTACTAGAATTTATAGTATAATACGAGCAAGAATGATTGTAAAAGGAGAAATTTATGTTAGAAAATGACGATAAATATTTTGAAGTATTACATGATATTAAGAAAACTTTAATGATAACTAGAAATAAGATAGTAGAAAATGTAAATAAAGATTTAATTTTAATGTATTATAATATCGGCTTAAAACTAATTGAAAATAATAAATGGGGTTCTTCTTTTATCGATACATTAGCAAAGGATTTAAAAATGGAGTTTCCTACCTTAAAAGGAATGTCGGCAAGAAATTTAAGATATATGCAAAAATTTGCTACAGAATTTGATAACGATGAATTTTTGCAACACGATGTTGCAAAATTACCTTGGACTTCTGTAACAACGATTATGGATCAAGTAAAAGATAAAGAACAAAGAAATTGGTATATTAAAGAATCTGTCCAAAATGGTTGGTCAAGACCTGTAATCGTTCATCAAATAGCAAGCAAACTATATGAAAGACAAGCACTACTTGAAGATAAAACAACGAATTTTGATGAAACACTGCCATCTCCCAATAATGAACAAGTAAAGGAACTATTAAAAAATCCTTATATATTTGATTTTATAACGGCAGATAAAGAGCTAAAAGAGCTAGATATTGAACAAGAACTAACTGCCAATATAACAAAACTATTATTAGAATTAGGAAATGGTTTTGCATTTGTTGGAAGACAATATCACTTAGAAATAGAAAATGAAGATTATTATATTGATTTATTATTTTATAATTTAAAAGTTAGAAGTTATGTTGTAATCGAATTAAAAACAACTGAATTTAAACCTGAATATGCCGGTAAGTTAAATTTCTATTTAAGTGCTATTGATAAGTATATTAAAGCAGAAAGCGATAATCCAACGTTTGGAATACTTCTTTGTAAAGATAAGAAAAAGGTTACTGCTGAACTCGCTTTAAAAGATATTAATAAACCTATTGGGGTAAGTGAATATAAAATCTTATCAGAAATACCAGAATTCTTGGAAAACACTTTACCAAGTATTGAAGATATAGAGAAAAGATTGGCAGAAAGTGAGTAAAGGATAAAGTGAACATAAAGATTCTATATGATGTAGACATACAAGAAGTAAAATTATGAAATTAGAAAAAAATAGATAAAAAAGATGAAGAGAATTAGTCAGTATTGATACAAAATCTTTTTCTGTTACTGACT
>CALVOU010000022.1 GCA_944350365.1 uncultured Bacilli bacterium | reverse complement strand
ATTAATAAATGATAACTACATTAAATCAAATGATATTTTGAAAATTGAAATGCCAGTTGATTTAAATATTGCTTATGTTGAATATCTTAATCAGTCATAAAGTTGAACATAACTTACGAATAAAAGATAAATAAGCTTCTAGATTATTGGATTCACTGTTGTTGTCTATTCCCCATACCTGATCATAAATTTGATCTTTAGAGATGATGATATTTTGATTTTGAATCAAGTATTCTAAGATTAGAAATTCTTTACAGCCAACATCGATTGATTCCGTTGTTAGAATACAAGATAATGTAGAAGTTTTAATATTTAGACGGATATCGTAAGCTTCAATATAATCTTTTATCTTTTGATCACTATCTTTTCTTAATTGAACATTGACTCTAGCCACTAGTTCTTCAATATGGAAAGGTTTGGTTAAATAGTCATCTGCTCCATATTGAAAACCATTTAATTTGTCTTCTAACTCACTTTTCGCAGTAAGCATAATGACTTTCGCACTGATATCGTTATCTCTGATTTCTTTTAATATTTGAAATCCATCTATATAAGGTAACATGATATCTAAAATAATTAAATTATAGATATTGGTTAAGGCATTATATAAACCATCTTTATCATTTGTGGAAATATCTACTGTAAATTTTTCTTTTTTTAATCGATTTGCGATAATATCGGCTAAGTTATACTCATCTTCGATAATTAATATTCGCATATTTTCACCACCATTTCTATTATTTTAATCGCTAAAAATTAAATGAAGATTAAAAAGAAGTTAGATTCATCTCTTTTCTTTCTATTTGGGCGTGTGTTATAATGGGATAGCTAAACAGAAAGGAATGAGAAAGGTTGAGCGAGAAAGAAAAGATGTTAGTGGGTTTAGAGTTCTGCTGTATGGATAAAGAATTATTACAAGATAGAGAACAGGCTCGTAGATTAGTCGATCAATTTAATCAATGTCAAAATAAAGAAACTAAAGAAGAGATTATTCATTCTCTATTTAAAAAAGTGGGAAAGTCTTGTACGATTGAGGCTCCCCTACACTGTGACTATGGCTATAATGTTGTGATTGGAGATCATTTTTATGCGAATTATAATCTTTGTATCTTAGATGGTAATCAAGTCACAATTGGCGATTATGTCATGATGGGACCTAATGTTTCTTTATTTACTCCTAATCATCCCTTAGATAAGGAAAAGCGCAAGAAACAAATCGAAGTGGATTTGCCAATCAAAATCGGAAATGACGTTTGGATTGGGGGAAATGTTGTCATTCTAGCTGGGGTTACCATTGGGAATAATGTTATAATTGGCGCAGGAAGTGTTGTCACGAAAGATATTCCCGATAATGTCGTTGCGGTAGGTAATCCTTGTCGAATCATTAAAAAGATAGACTAGAAAATAGGAAAAAAGCTTCCTATTTTTTATTTTACTTCCCCATCTATCTGTTCTTTTCCTCTTATCTTCGTTATTTGTTCCTCTTTCATTATATATTTGATATCTTCGATTGCCTTATCGATATTGAAGCGACCATTTCCAATCGGATAATAGACTGAGTAAAACTTATAGACTTGATTATCGATTTTCTTAGTGAAACATTGTCTTCTCACTTGGGATACAGATATTTTTTCATTTAAAACGATAGAGCTTACTTGATTACCAAACAAAATAGTTACTTTAGGATTAATGAGGGAAAGTTCTTGTTCTAATAAATGAAGATATTGTTTAAAGACTTCGTCCGGTAACTCTCTCGCATCGACTTGGGTGCATTTGGCGAGATTAGTGATAAAATACTTATGTTTTTCCACATCTTGATATATTTCTATCGCAAACTCTTCCGTCCACTCACTCCCCTTTAGTGTCCTTATTTTTTGATAAATTTCTTCATCGACTAAATCTAAGGCATAAAATAAATCCCAAACGTTCTTCGTTCCAATCCAAGGAGCTTTTAAGCCATGCCATGATTTTTGAGAGGCAATGTTTCTACCGGTAGGGTTCATAAAAACAAAACAAATATCAGGATTTTTATTACATCCACCAAAATAAATCGAATTTAATTCCTTCGCTCCGTATTTTTTCTGTAATTTATCGTATTCTCTCGTTAACTTTAATAATTCTCGATTCATATTTCATCACACTTTTATTTTACTTATCTATCGTTTCTCTGTAAAGAAAAAACATCCGAGTTTTATTCAGATGCTAATTAAAATTCTTTTTTTTGAACGATTTTTTCTGATATCTTATAAGAAATATACAAAAGAATAATCATGACAAATGGCAAAATAATCACGAGATAATGATTGAGAAAACTAATTACTTCGACTGGGAGAGAGATTTTTATATTTTGAAATACAAGGCCTAATAACGCACTTACGCCAATAAAGAAGACAAATAGAAATATTCTTCCTTTCTCTAATCCTACTTTAAAAATTAACGGATACATAAAGGATTGAAGAAGAACGACAGCGCTCCAGCATCCTAATAACGTAACGGCAGTTTCTTCTAAATTTAGATGATGATTCATCATGCCAGATATCGTGATCAAGAGATAAGTAAATAAAATTGCGAAAGCGGATAGGCAAATACTCGCTATATATTTCGCTCTTACGATATTTTTCCTACCATTAGGAAGAGTTACTGCATAACTATTCCACTTATTATAGTCATCGTAGCTAAACGTGCTTAAAAGTACCATCAGTGATAGAAAAACGGGAACGAAAGTTAGTATCTGATTACCCTCTAAACCAATTACGATAAATATCAAAACAAATATGAGAAGCTGTTTCCAGTTTTCTTTTATCAATAATAAATCTTTGACAATTAACCCTTTCATGTTATTTTACCCCCTTAATCATTAGTAACATTAATTCTTCTAAAGTCACTTTATCGACTACAGAGTTAGGATATTTCTTTCTCGTTTTGTCTCTATCGGCGACTAAGAATTCCACATCGTATTTATTTTTCTTATAACAGAGATAATCTTCCTTCTTTACTTGTTCCATTTGTGATGGATCACACTTTAAGATTCCATAATGATCAATTAATTCGTCACGATCTTGATCCAAAACGATTTTTCCTTGATCGATGAACACAATCTTATCCGCAACATGTTCTAGATCACTTGTAATATGAGTAGATAAGATAATGGTATGGTTTTCATCCTGGATAAAATTTAAAAAGATATCTAATATTTCATTTCTAACGACAGGATCTAGCCCACTTGTTGCTTCATCTAGAATTAAGATATCTGGATGATGAGATAAGGCAGTTATGATTTCTAGTTTTTTCCGCATTCCTTTAGATAAGGCTTTGATGGGTTTATCTAAAGGTAATTCAAATTCTTTCAAGTAGTTATAATAAACTTGAGTATCCCATTTTTTAAACATTCCTCTCATCGCTAGTTCAATATCTTTAGCGGTAAGAATTTCCGGAAAAAACATATTATCTAAAACGACGCCGATGTTTTCTTTTTTCTCTTCTTTTTTGTTGTCTTCCCCATTAATTTTTATCGTTCCTGAATCGATATGAATAATGTTTAAAATTGCTTTTAATAGGGTTGTCTTTCCCGCTCCATTTTCCCCAATTAAACCGACAATTACGCCTTTAGGAATCGTTAGATCTAACTTTCCTAGTTGAAACTTGTCATCATATTTTTTTACTAAACCTTTTATTTCAATCGCATTCATTTATTCATCACTCCCATAGAATATTTTTACTAACTCGATAATTTCTTCCTGACTAATTTGAAACTTCTTTGCGATATCGATAATTTTTTCCATATAGCTTTCCATTTCTTTTTGGGCTTGTTCTTTCGCCAACTCGGTATTTTTAGGAGCCACAAAAGTTCCTTTTCCTTGTCTAGATACGATATAGCCTTCATTTTCTAACTCATCGTAAGCTTTCTTTATTGTCATGATGCTGATTTTGATATCTTGAGCCAGATTTCTAATCGAAGGCAGGGCTTCATCTTCTTGGAGTTCATTATTTAAAATCTGTTCGATAATCGTTTGTTTAATCTGTTCGTATATCGGAACAGAGCTACTATTACTAATAATGATTTTCATCGTTATCGCCTCTTTCATGTTATACAGTATATAACAGTATATAACATTTGTCAACTAGATATACCTATAATTGCTTTTTTTCTATGATTTGATGGAATTTGGGACATACTATAGGTGGTGATTCATCATGAAAATTAGATTAGGCTATGTTGCGATTTCTCTTACCCTAAATGATTATATTCATTATAAAACTCTCTCTTTTAGTCAGTATCAGAAACTAGAAAAAGAAAAAGCTGATCAAAAATTAAAGATAATTATTCTCGATAATCTTACGGCGTTGGAAAAGATTCTTCAATATAATGTGAAGAATGGAATTTACTTTTATCGCCTCAGTCAGAATATGATTCCCCTTGCGACTCATCCTGATGTTGATTTTGACTATATTACTCCTTTTCTTAGTAAATGGAAAAAAATTGGAGAATATATTGAGCGTCATCAAATCCGAATTGATTTTCATCCTGATCAATTTTGTGTATTAAATAGTCATCGTGAGGAAGTCGTTAACAGTAGTATAAAAATACTAGAATTTATCTATGCCATTTATCAAGCATTAGGAATCGATAACGGGAAAGTTGTTCTTCATATCGGTAGTTCTGTGATGGGAAAAGAAAATAGTATCGACCGCTTTAAAAAAAACTTTTTTCAACTTTCCTTACCTCTTCGACAGATGATTTTATTAGAAAATGACGATAAAATCTATACAATCGAAGATACGCTAGCTTTATGTGAAGAATTACATCTACAAATGGTTCTCGATTATCATCACTATCGCTGTCATCATACTGAAGATAATCTAGCTCAACTTCTTCCTCGTATTTTCGCAACTTGGAAGAAAAGTGGTTATCCTCCTAAAGTTCATTTTTCTTCTCCCAAAAGTAAACACGAAAAACGTGCCCATAGTTTTTTTCTCCACTACAAAAACTTTGTCCAATTTTTAGAGATCATAAAAAAATATCCAGGTGATGTGGATATTATGTTAGAATGTAAAGGAAAAGATGAAGCGTTACTTCGATTGGCTAGACAATTAAAATTTTTTACCCATTTAAAGTTCTCTAAACAAGCAATTTTTACTCTTGATGATAATGGAAAAAAACAGTAACGAAGAAAATTACTGTTTTGTCATCATTTTTCTGTATCTTGCGGTTCATTTTTTTTTCGATAGGCAATCAACTGTTCTGGTAAAAGATAAATTTTAGGATTATAGACGAAAATCTCTTCGCGATTGGTTCCTAACCGATCAATTATGGTTTGAATAGTATCTCCATCTTTGGTAATATAGACCATTACCCCCTCTTCTGGTACTAATAAACGATCGCCTGGATGAATATATTCATCTAATTCTAAACCATTTAATTCCGCTAAATCTTTTGTACTTATGTTGTAGGCTTTGGCTATTTCATAAAGATTATCCCCTTTTTTTACTGTATAGTAAGTAAAACCCAAAGGAGCCTTTTCTTCTGGAATAATTACTTCCCTACCTGGTTCTAAATAATAGACATTTTCTAAATTGTTCTGGTTAATTAAGTCGACGATACTGACATTGTATTTCTTCGCAATCGTTGCGATGTTGTCGCCTTCTTGAACGATATATGTTTCCATTTTGATCCCTCCTATATTAATATATTCAGAAGAAAACAAATAAACCACCTAAACTTCAACTGAGCTTAGGTGGTTTTACCTAGATTAGTTTATTTTTCAGTGGGTGCTTTATATATCGCAATCCGATTATTATCGTTATATTTTAATTCTTCATTTTGAAGAATTAATTTTTTACCATAGTTTTCATTATAGTAATATAGACTATTATCGATCACAAAGTAGAAGGTATCTTGATTAAAGAGTACTTCTTTAAAAGCGGTTTGTTGGAAAAGTAACATTGGTAAATTTAAATTTCGTTTACTTAGGCGATAAAAATTACCATCTGCGGTGTAATAATAGTAATCGGTTTCATTTTCATAAGTCATAACTGGATTTTTAGAAGCAATTTCTGGAATATTACTATAATCTTTCTGGAATTTGTGTTCTGTGACTAAATCGTAAATATTTACTGTCTCCCAATTTCCATTATACATTTGACCATTCAATTCGGTATTACCAATTACCCGATATTGTTTCTTTTCTGGATTGATCTCTAACTGGACTAAATTATCTTTATCCATGTAATAAAGTTTTCCATCTACGACACCATTAATATAAGTATCTTGAGACATTGTTCTCTCTAAGTCTAGACGCTCAGCTTTTTTCTCTACAACATCGTAAATTAACAATTCTTGAAAATCGAAAACCGTGTCACTGTAGTAGACAGGTAAAACATAATACTTACCGACTAAGGTTCCATGTGTATTCTCATACTTTTCATGAGAGGACAAATTCTGTTCAGAAGTTCCATTTTTTGTTATAATTTCTAGGCTCTGATAATTCCAGACGGTAATATAATCTCCGTCTAAGAGATTATTTTTATAAATAGTAGAAGTCGTTGTTTTTCCTCCTTCGGCAGTTGTTTCTTGCCAAGAAGCATTTTGATATTTTCTTTCTTGGAGATATTGAACAAACTCTAAAACAAGAGGATTCGTTTTTTGTGTTTCATAAGAGTATAAAACATTTCCACTACTACATTCAATATTTTGATCATTGTGTTCCTCACCAAAAATTGGGAAAATACACATCATACCATCACGCTGAATTAATTCAATATCTTCAATAATTTGTTTTCTTTTATTAAATTTATTTTCTACCGTATACCCAAACTGATAATTCCCTGTGCTAATACTAATGTAATATGTATCATTATTCCCTTTATTATATTGTTCTTTTACTTCAAAAGTAATATCTTCTTTACTGATTTGATAATTTGCCTCGTGATCCTTCTTGAAATAAACAATCGCAAACTGAGCGATAAAAAATAATAAAAGTAGTAAGATACAAACAGATATTGCTCGTTTCACTTCATACACCTTCCTATTTTTATTATATCTCAAAATAGGATTTTCACCAAGAAATTTTTCATTTACTTTAGGGCAAGAAAAAAGTACTAATCTCAATCTATTTCTTGAGCATTTAGTACTTTTTTCTGTTCATTCATATAGCCACTGATCATCTTTTCTATTTCAGGAAGAGAAGCCTTATCGAGATTGGACAAAGTGATATATTCTTTGACCGTATCGATGTGAATCTTTCCCCAAATAACGCCAGATAATACTTTTAAATCATTGAATAAATCGGGAGTAATTGAATCAAAAAAATATCCAAACACTACTCTTTTTCTACCAATAATCAATCTTTCATTCGTTAAAGTTAAAACTGCAGTTGTGAAAATATCGAAGGGGTTATTGTTCTTTTGAGCTACAAAGACATAAAGCACCTCTTCATTGGGGCGTAAATACTTTTCCACTACTTTGGCGTTTTTCTTTAAACGCCATGCTACTGTCATGGGGTACTTTTCCTTAAATGCTTTGGCTTGAAGATAGATATTTCTTGATTCCATTTTTTCACCTCTTCACTTATTCGCTAATAAAACCGTACTGCGTTAACATAGAAATGATACCACTTATACCACGGGCACCTTCATCGACACTAGTTACTCCACCGTTTTCAAATACGATAAAGGTAGGTGTTCCAAATCCGGCTAAGCTATCATGTAGAGTTGTTAGTTCATTATATTCATCATTAGTTAAAGCGTTAACATCTAAGTAATATACGTTAACATCAGGATATTGATAAAGAACATACTCTAAGATTGGACGTTGATAATTACACCAACCACAAGTTGCGCTACCTAAGAAAACTATTCTCTTTTCATTATTTTCCATCGCTTCCTTCATTTCACTGTACGTAATCGATGGGATTTCTCTTGTTTCATTCTCTGGAAGAACTTCACCATCTTCTAATAATGGATTGCTCGAAGTGTCTGATGTTCCACCACTTGTCGTATCAACTGGTGCTTTATCGTTAGAACGATCTCCTGTATTTTCTGATACAAAATATCCAGCAAATAGAAACACAACAACGCCTAGTACAACTAGCGCAATATTCTTTGCTTTATCTTGATTTATTTTTGTCATATTTACCTCCTATTTTTTTGCTTTCTTGGTTATTATAACATACTTTCTATCCAATTGACGATATTTTCTAGAAATTTGTCGATTAAATCGAATATTTTTCCAAGAAGATTATCAAAGAACTCTTGAATTACGTTCTTTTCTTTATCTTTTTTCTCTTTCTTTTCCTCTTTCGTTGTTTCTTTTTCACTTTCTTTAGAACTATCTTCTTCGCTAGTTGGTGTCTCGCCACTCCACTGTCCAACTTTATTCGCTTTGGCGACAGCTTCAGCATCCTGTAAAAGTGAGGTGTATTGATAATCATCGTATAAGTACGCTACTTCCGCAAGTCCTTTTTCGATTAAAGATTGTTGAAGTAAAACACCATCGACCCATACCCAAGCCAAAGTTCTTCCGTATTTATCTTCTCTATCACTGTTATCATCATACTCTAGTTTAATTTCCTTGGCATTGGTCAATGTCTCACAAGTATAGTTACTTGCCTCTTTTCCATATGCCTCTACTTCCTTCGTCGGATGTACAGTTTCTGGCGTATCTACCGCTAAAAATCTCGTTTTATAAACCGTACCAGTACTCGTTTTAAAATTAGCGGTATCACCATCTACACATTTATCTAAGGTGACAATTTCTGTCTCTCCCGCAAAAACAAGAGAGGGTATCATCATCAAACAAAATAAAAATCCTACATACTTCTTCATACTATACACCTCTATTTATACTTTTTTAACTTTACAATTAATTTGTTTTTCTTAGTCGTACCCGCCATTTCTGTGACGATAAATTTGCCAACATGTCTAATCGAGAGAACATCTTGCTCTTTGACTAATATTAACGGAGAAGTTGCCACTTCATAATTATAAAGTACTTTTTCCGTTTCTAGTAATCGCAATGCTTCTCTTCGACTGGTAGGGGTCAATTTACTGATTAAATTATCTAGACGTAAACTAGATAAAATCACTTGTTGATCTGAGAAATGTTCCTCCTTTAATTCCAACTTTGCCACTTGTTCCAAGTGAACTAACTTACCTCTAACTAGAACGAAATTATCTTCTAAATAAGTATTTAACCGAGTCAAGTTCGTTAGATAAAAGCCATCTTGTTCAACCCAGATATCTCCAATTGTATCCGGTTCAAAACCAAGTTGAAATAAAGTAGCTAATATTTCATTATGTTTCATATTAGGACTTTGTGAATAATAAAGCGTAATTTCCTTCTCACTTTCTCCTATACATAAAATACACTTTTCACAAATCTCATCGATAGAATAAAAAGTACATACTGGAAAAATGAACGATAAACGATGTTTAATTAACTCCTTTTTTCGTTTATCGAGAAAATTGGTCGTACTACTATATCCTGTCTTTAGATAACGTTCGTATTTATCTAAGATATTGCTTAATAAAATTTTGTCTTCTTTTTTTAGACCTTGTAAACATTTCTCACGTATTATTTTCATAAAATCCCCTATTACCATTATATAATATTTCTTTTTTCCTTTTAAGGGCTTTTCTTGTTTTTGACAACTATTTACATCTAGTACTATCTTCTTATCTTTTACTTCTATTTCTTCTTTGTCGTGAATACAATAGCGATAGAAAGGAACAAAAGCGATGAAAAATATGAAAATCGGTATTCCCAAAGCTTTACTTTTTTATCACTATGGAGATCTTTGGACTTCTTTTTTTGAGGAATTAGGTTGTGATATTATCGTCAGTTGTAATACGACACGAGAGATGGTTGAATGGGGAACACGTTTTAGTGTCGATGAAGCATGTCTAGCGATGAAAATTTATATGGGACATGTCTATTACTTATTAGATAAGTGTGATTATATTCTAGTACCGCGAATTATCTGTTTAAAAAAGAAAGAAAAGTTATGTACAAATTTCTCCGCTTTGTATGATTTAGTTAGAAATACATTTGATAAGAAAATTGTTCATTATAATATTGATGTTGCGAAAAAAGAAGATGAATTCTATGCTTTTGTCACTATGGGATTAGAATTAGGATTTAAATATCGTGACATTGTAAAAAGTTACCGGAAAGCGAAAGAAAAACAAATGGCTATAAAAATGCGCAAAATAAGTAAACAGAAAGCTATCGTTGCCTCAACCAAAAAGATAAAAATTCTTCTAGCTGGGCATGCCTATAATTTACGGGATGAATTTATTGGTAAACCGATTAGTAAAATGTTAGAAGAAAATGATGTTGAAGTGATCTATTCTGATTGTTATGATACGAAATATTTGGAGAAAGAAGTAAAAAAGATTAGTCCTCATAACTATTGGACTTACAATAAAGAAATTATCGCTTCCGTTGAACATTATTTAGATAGTGTGGATGGCGTGATTTTACTTACGGTATTTCCATGTGGCCCCGATTCGTTAAGTAATGAGATGATTTTACGAAAGGTAGATATTCCGATTATTCCGATTATTATTGATGATGAAAGTGGTAATGCAGGAATTATTACTAGAATTGAGAGTTTTCTTGATATTTTAGAAGAAAGGAGACATCAAGCTTGACGAATGAAAAAGTGATTAGTTTTCCTCACTTAGCGAATTACTATTTACCGATTACTTACCTACTTAAGAAAACAACAACCTGTAAAATTGTACCAGCTCCACCAATTACCAAAAAAACGATCGAATTAGGCAGTAAATACGCTCCTGATTTTGTCTGTGTTCCCTTTAAATATAATTTAGGAAATTTCATTGAAGCGTTAGAAAACGGGGCTAATGTGTTAATCCAAGCAGGAGGCGGTTGTCGGTATGGGTATTACGCTGAAGTTCAAGAAAAGATTTTAAGAGATCTTGGGTATGAATTTGAGTTTTATACCTTAGTAGATAGTGATCATTTTACGGTAAAGAAATTATTTCAGATCTTTAGGAGCTTGAATCCTAAACTATCTTTTTTTAAGTTTGCTTACTACGCACTCCTTACGATATTAATGATTAGATTTATGGATAAGATGGATGACTATATTAGGCTTCATATTGGATTTGAAACAGAGCCTGGTAGTTTTGAACGATTAGAAAAAGCGATGCACAATTCATTTTTAGAATCTAAAGGCTTTTTCTCTTTAACTAGACGGTATTTTCGCTATCGCAAGAAGTTTCAATATCTAGAAATCGATAAACCCGATGATTGTATGAAAGTCGGCGTAATCGGAGAACTCTATACGTCGATGGAACCATTTTCTAGTTATTTTTTAGAGCGAGAGCTTGCCAAGATGAAAATTGAGGTAAAGCGCTTTACTAATGTTAGTTACCTACTCTATGAGAAAAAATTTCATACTAAGCGTATGTTACGGGAAGCAGAAAAATATTGTCGTTATACGATTGGGGCAGATGGCTTAGATAATGTTTGGCGAGCGAAATATCTAAGTGAAGAAGGCTATGATGGCTTGATTCATATTAAACCATTTGGGTGTACACCAGAAATTGGGGCAATTCCTATTATTCAACATGTTTGTAGGGATTATCATATGCCGATTATCTTTTTTTCTTTCGATCAGGCGACAAGTGATACGGGAGTAAAGACAAGATTAGAAGCTTTTTATGATATGTTAAACGAAAGGAAGAATCAAAAATGAATGCATATATGGGAGTCGACATCGGCTCAATTTCGACTAAAGGGGTAATTATTGATGAAGAGAATCATATTTTAGCTAGTAGCTATTTATGGACGAAAGGAAATCCGATCGATGCGGTTAAGGCGCTCGTCTCTCAGTTAGAAAAACAAGTAGAAAAACAAGAAATCACTATTTTAGGAATCGGTACAACTGGAAGTGCCAGAAAATTAATTGGGGCGATGCTTGGTGCGAGTGTTGTAAAGAATGAAATTACTGCGCATGCGGTAGGAACTTTATCTCTTCATCCTGATGTGAAAACGATTTTGGAAATTGGTGGGCAAGATTCAAAAATTATTCTATTAGAAGATGGAATTGTGGTCGATTATGCGATGAATACCCTTTGTGCAGCGGGAACAGGTTCTTTTTTATCTAGTCAGGCAGAACGTTTAGGCGTCGCCGTAGAAGACTTTGGAAGTATCGCCTTAAAAGCCAAAAAGCCAACTAAAATTGCGGCACGGTGTACGGTATTTGCGGAAAGTGACTTGGTTCATAAAATGCAAATTGGTTACTCTAAGGAAGACATCATTGCGGGGCTTTGTAAGAGTGTTGCTCAAAATTATTTGAATAATGTTGGGAAAGGGAAAAAGATCAAAGGACCAGTTATTTTTCAAGGAGGAGTCAGTAAAAACATCGGGGTAAAAAAAGCTTTTGAGGAAGAACTCGGTATGGAAGTTATCGTCGATGAGAACGGTCATTTAATGGGTGCCTTAGGAGTAGCTATTCTCTCGAAGAAAAAACCATTAGAGAAAAAATTCAGTTTTTCTATCCTAGATGATCACTTTGAAACGAAAGGTATCGAATGTAACAAGTGTCCTAATCACTGTGAAATTATCTGCGTTAGAAAAAATAAAGAGTTAATCGACGCTTGGGGAAACCGGTGCGAAAACGGGATTGTGTTTAAAAAATAAAATGCATAAAAGCAGGCTTATCACCTGCTTCAGAGTGTTGACAAACTACCTATTTTAAAAAACTAATATTTTAGTTGGTTTAAAGTGGTAGAAAAATGTCAAAATATGAGCAATTTTAGATAGAAATTCCCTAAAATTGCTCTTTTTTATACTTTTGTGGGGAATATAAAAGGCTGTATGACAAAGCCGGTTTGAAAAACCGACTTTGTCAACAGCCTGAAGCAGGCTTATCACCTGCTTTTTATTCGGCTAATAATTCTCGTAATTGATTCTTATACTCTTCTAGTTTTGTCTGATACTCCATAATTTCGGCATCTTTTTCTTCATTACTCGTTCTTAACTCATCAATTTCTTGTTGTTTAGATTCGATCTGTAGTTCTAGATCATTGATGGTTGCCTCTAAGCTATTGATTTCTTCTTGTTTCATTTCCTCTTCTTGACGAAGATGATACTCTTGTTCATTTTGTTGAATACGTTCTATATTTTCTTTAGATGCGGTAATATTTACGGTTATCTTTTCTAATAAGCCATAATTATAAATGGTTCTTTCTTTTAAATTAGAAAGTAACTTTTTCTTCCATTCTTTAACCCTATTCTCAGTAAGGCTAAAATCTTGATTAATATAGATTACGTTATTTTCTAGATTCATTTCAATATCGTTGTAAGCATCTGCATATTCTATCTCTACTCGAACCTTATCTGCTAATGAGTCATCTTCATGATAATTGATTTCGGCATAAGCATACGCTTTGACAAAAAATTCTGGCGTCATTGAATATTCCTCTTGCATTGTTTTCATCTCTACCTGTTCAGGTAAACGGTCATAGTAAGTAGTATTAGAAATTTCAATAGCACTAATCGCACCAGAAATACCGATTCCTACTAGGGAGAGAATAAAGAGAAAAATAGCGAGTTTACCTTTTGGTGCTTGATTCAATATCCAATGTAAGATAAGACTAACTATACAATAGTTAAGGAGTAAACAGCTAAGAAGAAGGAGAAGAATTCCGATATAAGGAATACCTTGGAAGATAAGTACGATTCCGATGACAATGAAGAAGACAAGGCAAACAAAGGAAATTAAAAATGGAATTAGAATACAAGCTAAGCAGAATTTCACAAAAAAGGTAAATAAAGTACCTAGTATTTTGGTAATTAATGATGTTGAGCGTTCACGTCGTGGGGCATAGATCACTTTTTCTTGTTTTTCTTTTTTCTCTTCCCCACTTTTTTCGTCTGATGATTCTGTTTGATCATTCGTATCCATGTCTATATCTACTTCTTTTATTTTTCCTTGTTGTTTAGTTAACTGTTGCTCTTTTTCCCATTTTTCTAAGAATAATAATTTATATAAATAAAAGAAGCAAATAATCGCTAGAATCAGATAAGATACAGAAAGTAGAAAATTCCAGATTGGACTTAGTATATTAGATACTTGAGTACCAAAGCTGATAAAGATATCGTGACCTAGGCTATAAATATAATCAACAGGAAATTTTAGGAAACGCAAGATGAAGGCAATAATCAACATGCCGATAATACACTTTAAAATTTCTTGGGCATTCATCTTCTGAAACATCTGAATACTACGGTTAATGATATCCATTACTTCATCGATGAAATTACTAGCGGTTAATTTTGTTTTTTCTGTATTTTTGATTTCCTTTACTTCATCATTAGTCAAATCATCAAGACTACATTTAAATATTTTACATAGGGCTAGTAGCTTATCCATTTCTGGATAAGTTTGACCCGATTCCCATTTCGATACTGCTTGACGAGAAACATCTAGCATATCCGCTAATTGTTCTTGGGATAGTTTATTTTCTTTTCTTAATTTTTGGAGTTTTTCACTAAACTTCATTTCTTTCACCTCGAAGTCATCTTAACCCAAAACCCGGTTGCGACTCTACCGATTTTTGGTTGTTTTTTGTCAATTTTCGGTTGCATTTTCCATATCCATTATAGAAAACATTAAAAAGTTAGGCAAGTGATTATTTTTTGAAGGTTATTTTGCTATAATGAAGTTGGAGGGATATTATGCTAATTAAATCAAACGCAATTGATAGATTGTTAAGAGAAAATCCTAATTTAGGAGAAAGACGATTTGGTTTACCATCTATTGGTGGACGAGATGATCATGAAGAATTTAATCCTACGGTACAAAAAATTGCCGATGCGATCGACTTTTACGGTTATGAAGTTCGCGATGATAAAATTACGACGATACCCGATACTGATCTTGGAGCAGGAAATCCAGTTAATTATCCGCCATTTCCACCTTCTATAGAAGCAATGCATAAAGCATTAGATACAAGTGAAATGTATAAGTATCCATATACCGAGGGCGATGACAGAATCAGAAAAGTACTACTCGATTATGTGGAAGAACTTGGCTTTGTGAATACAACTCCCTATTCTTACCCAGATATTGATGATAAAGGGTTATCGGTACATAATTTGACTTTCATGCCATCTACTTCGATTATCTTTAATATTATCGTGGAAACGATTTCTAAACCCGGGGATGTAATTTTGGTAACAGGACCTAATTATGGATTATTCACGATTCGGGCAGAACGAGCTGGGGCGGAAGTAGAAATTCTAAATCTAGAAAAAGAAGATCACTTCTTAGTAAATCCTAAGAAGCTTGCGAATAAGATCGATGAGATCAATGAAAGCTTACAGAAAGTATACAATAGACGAAAAGGATATGTACCAAGAGTAGTTGCCTTTTTAAATGCGAATCCTAATAATCCTACTGGAAAAGTGATGGGAGAAAGTGAGACAGAATTACTAACGGAAATCGGACAAGTATGCCTAGATCGAGGGGTATTTATCATCGATGATTTGGTTTACCGAGATATCAGTTTTGATCCTAATCATCTAGCGAAACCTATCGCTACGATTCCTGGAATGTTTCGAAATACGATTTCCTTATTTGGGCTTTCTAAAAGTTATGGATTAGCTAGTTTACGAGCTGGATTCGTCGTTGCCGATGAAATCGTAATTCGAGAAGTCATTAATCGAATTTTTCAAAGCATGGACTCTGCTCCTGATTTAGTCGGACAAGCTCTAGCTGGTGCTTTTAATACGAGTGAAAGAAGAAAACAAGTCTATGATGAATATTTTCAAGAACTACGCAAAATCTATGTCGATAAATATCAACTAGTAAAAGCGATGGTTCAAGGATTAGACCAAGTACCTATTTCTAAACAACAGATGATTAAAGACAAAGTAGAATCAATTATCGGAAAAGAAAAAGCAGAAGCTCTTCTTCAGTCTGGTCTACCATATGTGGATTTTCCCAAGAATTTAGAGCCAGAATCAGGATTCTTTGCTGTTTTAGACTTCACCGCAATCAAAGGGATGAAAGATCAAGGACACTTAATCACCACAGAAAGAGATCTACTTACCTTTTTCTACCGTCACGCAAGAATTCGTTTTTTAGTTGGTCAATCAATTTCTTGGCCTTATCCAAAGGAATTAGTTGGACGAGTGAGTTTTGCCCTAGAAGATAAGGTATTAATTTCTGCTTTTGACAAGATGAGAGAAGCCCTACTCGCTTTGGAACCAAAAGAAGACTATGTAATTCGTAAAAATGAATATCAAGATCAAAGTCAAATGGCTAAAATCAAAGTAGAAGGTTGGCAGAATGCTTATGATAAGATCATCGCTTCTAAGTATTTAAATTCTCTAAATGTGGAAGAACAGACTAAGCGATATATACAAAGCTTTGACGAATATAAAGATCTTGTTTTCGTTGCAGTTAAAGATGAGGAAGTATTGGGATATGCTTGTTTTAAGCCTTATGATAAGAAAGAAAAATATGATTCTGAACTAGTTAGTTTATATTTAAGAAAAGAAGCTGATGGTAAAGGAATTGGTAGTAGCCTTTTTAAAGAAGTAGTGAAAGAACTAATTGCCCAAGATCGACACAATATGATTGTCTGGTGTCTTGCGGATAATCAACATGCGATTAACTTTTATGAAAAACTAGGTGGAAAATGTTTAGAAACGAAGAATGCAAAAATTGGAGAAGAAATTTATTTAGAATATGGATTCTATTTTGATTTAGATCAATTGAATTCATCTTACGGCCTCGAAAAATAAAAGAGAAATACAAAGGATAATTGAGACAACATCATCTTTCTATAGAGTGAGACGTTTTGTATGATATAATTTAGTAGTAGGTGATAAAAATGGATATAGCGAAAGTCAAACGGGAATTAATCAAACAAAAAGAATCAAAATTTAAAGGGAATATTTATCATTATTCTCAGGTAAATTTTTCTTACAATTCAAACAAAATTGAAGGTAGCAAATTAACTAGTGAACAGACAGAAGCAATCTTTGACACTGCTTCTTTTATCCCTAAAAGTGATAATTTAATTCAATTAGATGATCTGATCGAATCTAAGAATCATTTTAAATTATTTGATTATGCATTGGATAATGTAGATAAAGCTTTATCTAAAGAAATGATTCTAGAAATGAATAGGATTTTAAAAAGAAATACTAGTGACGAAGAAAATCCCCGATATAATGTTGGTGGATTTAAAATAGTCCCTAATATAATCGGGTTAGTTAATGTTATTCATACTACTGAGCCTGAAAATGTAGAAAAAGAGATTGATCAATTATTGTTCGAATATAACACGAAAAGAACGATTACTTTAGAGGATATTATTGATTTTCATTATCGATTTGAAAAAATCCATCCCTTTGGTGACGGGAATGGAAGAGTCGGTAGAATGATTATGTTTAAAGAGTGCTTAAAGAATAATATTATGCCATTCATTGTATTGGATGAAGATAAACCATATTATATAAGAGGGTTAAAAGAATACGAACGGGATAAAATGTTTTTGATTGATACTATTCAACACGAGCAAGATTTATATGAAAAAATATGTAAGGAATTATTAGATTTTGAAATAGAAGAAAAATAATTTTAAAAGGATGTTTCTTTCTAAATAAAAAGAACTAAAACTGTTACAGGAACAAAGTTTTAGTTCTTTTGTTTTCTTATTTCTTAGTCATGGCTTTTTTCGCTAATTTTAGGATTAGGGTATTGGTTGCCGACACATTACTAGGATCTTTTTTCTTGTTTAACGTAATTAAGCTCGTATTGGTCGCATCGATAATTAGATCAATTCCGGAGATAAAAGACGCCATATCTGATGCGATAAAGACGATTGGTTGGGCCATCTCTTCTGAAGTGGCTAACCTTCCCATCAAACCATTTGAACTTTTTAAAGACTCTTCTCCACCTGCCATCTGTTCAAATTCATCTTTCATTCCGGTATCGGTAGCTCCTGGCATTATGTTGTTGACTCTGACATTTAGCTTACTAAATTCGATTGCTTGTTCACAAGAAAACTGGGATAGACAACGTTTGGCGAAGATATAGGCAAATGTTGGGTGTGCTACTTTAGCAATTTTTTGAATTGATTTTTCAGTTTCTTCCCAAGTAGGGGCATGAACAACTGGATTTTGCTCTTTCCTATGTTGTTGCCAGTATTTACCAGCTGTTGAAGTGACATAAGTAATACTTCCACCCTTATTCATTCGTTTGGTTAAATAAGTTAAAGTGATATATTTGTTTGCTGTAAAGTCACAATTAAATGTGGTGATATAGTCCGTTTTACTACCAGATAAACCGGCTATACCAAAGAAACAGTCAATCTCTTGTGGTAATTTACTAAACACATCATCGATACTCTTTTTGTCTGATAAATTGCACTGATGAAATTCAGTGATATTCGGTATATCACACTCCTTAATATCTAAGGCATATACTTTGGCTCCTAAATCCACTAACATTTTCGCGGTTTCATACCCCATCCCACTAGATGCTCCGGTTACGATACAGATTTTGTCTTTGTAATTAAAATAATCTCTCATACTATTTCTCCTCTATTCTGTTTTACTCTTTCATTATACCTAATTTTCCCCTAAAGAAAAAGAATTCTTAGAAAAAAACAATACCGATATAGATTATTGATCTACAAGTATTGTTTTTGTATTTCATTACTTATTTTGGTTGTCTTTACTTACTATGTTTTTTCCAAGTTGTTTTACGAATAAAATTATCTAAACCATATAATAAAGCCGGTAAAATAAAGATGGTAATTAAGGCAGAGATTAGTGTTCCGGTGGCTAAGAATAAGCCAATGGAAGAAACAACACCAGAACTAGAAATTAAGCCAATTAAGAATCCCGCGATCATTAAGATTAATCCACTCGTTGCGATAGTTGGGAAGGAATTTTTAATGGCACCGATTAAGGCTTGTTTCTTATCTTGTTTTTCTCGTAAAGTGAGATAACGGTTCGTCATCACAATTGCATAATCGATCGTTGCTCCCATTTGAATCGCAGAAACAATGATATAACTGATAAAGAATATCTTTTCTCCCATTAATGTAGCGAGTGAAAAGTTAATAAGAATACTTCCTTCGATAGCGACAATCAACAGAATCGTTGCCCCAAGAGAACGGAAAGTACCTAAGAGAATGATGGCGATAAATAGAATGGTAACCGCAGTAATTAATGTATTATCTCTAGAAAAAGAATCACTTAAGTCTTTCGCACTTACACTTTCACCAACTAGTTTTACTTCACTATACTCTTTTTCTACTTCTTCTTTAATCCTATCTAACAAAGAGAATGTTTCTTCTCCTTCTGAAGGAACTTTTAACGCTAAAATCATTCGAGAATATTCTGGACTTTCTAATAGCGAGATATAACTTTCTAATTCTTGCTTAACTCCTTCTATTTGTAGTAACATCTCTTCTGATAATGGTAGATTTTCTTTTTGTTCATCTAAGAAGAATAGTAAATCCACGAGATTTATTCGATAAGTAGAAACCTCTTCTGCTATTTGATGACTATTCATATATAAGCTAAATAAATTTCTACTCATTTCTTCTGGAATATTAAACATGGTGGCAAATTCTTGATACCAGATTTTACTTCCTAGATAGACATTCTCTCCTACTCGATAATTTCCGATACTCGTCACTTTGCTAATCTTATCATTTTCTAATAAGCGATTAGCTAATTCTAATTCCTTTGTATAGTCTTTTTCTTCATTCTTCATGAGAACGACTAAACGATTTGTATTTCCAAAAGTATCATTAATTTTCTCTAACGCGATTTGGTTATCACTCTTGTTTAACGAACTAACTGAATAAATATTATAGACATATTCATAGCTAGGTAGAATACAAATAGCGAGAACTAAGACAAGGATAAAGAGCGGAAGTAGTACTTTTCTAGAACTTACAATAAAGTTAGCTAACTTGTTGATGTTTGGAATATGCACTTTATGTTTTGTCTTATCGACAATCTTAGAAAATACCATAAGTAGTAGTGGTAACAAGAAAATTACGGTAAGTAAGCTACATAAGATACCTTTAGATAAGACTAAACCGATATCTTCGCCAATTTTTAACTGCATGAATACTAGCGCAATTAAGCCCGCGATGGTAGTTAAGGAACTAGCTAGTATTTCTGGGATGGATTTAGAGACGGTTTTCTTGACCGCTAATTCTAGATTAGGAGTATCGCTTCTTTCCTTCATATAGTGATTCATAAAAATAATGAAATAATCTAAGGATAAGCCTAGTTGTAAAATAATGGCAATTGCTTCTGTAATGTAAGAAATCTTACCAAATAAGAAGTTACTACCCATATTGAGAAGAATGGAAACACCAAATACTAAGAAAGCAAGTACAATTTCAAAGTAAGATTCGGTAGTTAGTAATAATACCACGATAATCGTTAAGATCGCAAGTCCTAAAATGATGTTCATTCCTTCTACCTGATCTTCTCCATTTTCTACGTATAAGAAGTATTTTTCATCTTGAACTTGGTCTTCGATTTTTGTAATGACTGTGTCTTTTTCTTCTTCTGTTACTTGGTCTAATTCGATGACGAATAGAGCCTTGTCGTCTTTATAATAGTTTTCATTATCTTCAAAAGAAATACTTGCGACATGATCAAGTGATGCTAATTCTGTTTTTAATTCTAAAGCTTCTTGAAGTGGAATTTCTTCAATCATTACTTGAAGTTCATTAAGTGAGCCAAACTCTTTTTCCATTAATTCGAGCCCAGCTTTGGTTTCTGTTTCATCACTCAAATAAGAAGTGATATCATATTCTATTTCTACATTATTCAAATTTACTAACGAAATAATGCCTAGTAAAACAAAAATGCCCAAAAATAGATATCGAAAATCGACAATAAAGTCGCCCATTTTGATTAACAATGATTTTTTCTTTTTCATATTTCACCTTCCAGTATTAGATTATCGCTTTTTTCAAAGAAAAAGCACTTACTTTTCTTGTATTTTTTCTAATTATTCTACTTTTTTCACAAAAAGTATCTTTTTTAGTTATTCTACTTTAGTATATTTTTGTATATAATAATACTATTCGAGGTGTTGTTATGATGAAAGAAAAGAAAGATTTACGGATTCAGAAAACGTATAAATTATTAGCTGAGGCATTAATCAAATTACTACAGAAAAAACCATTTGCGGAGATTAGATTAAATGAAATCTGCGAAGAAGCACTCGTTCATAAGACGACTTTTTATCATCATTTTACGGATAAATATGATTTATTAAAATATACGATCACCCTTATTCAAAAAGAGATAATGACGAAATTGGACACTTCTTCTGATACTAATTTACTGGATTATTATTGTAATTTGGCTAAAGTTTACATGTCTAATATCAAAAAGAATCAACAGTTTTACCGGTCGATTCTCTCTAGTGAAGGAAATACAATCTGTACTGATCTACTTTATGATATGTTTGTCGAAGACGTAGAAAAAAGACTTGGTCAAGTCGAAATTCCTATCTTTTTTGTCTCAAGCTATTATGTCAGTGGCGTCTTTGCGGTGATTAATGAGTGGTTTCGGCGTGGAATGAAGGAAGAAGAAGATGTCGTGATTGAATATTTGAAAAAGATGATTACAAATCACAATTTTATTCCTCAGTTAGAAAAATAAAAAAGTACCATCAGTAACAATCGTTATTTGGCTGGTACTTTTTCTTTAATTTATTTTCATTCTCATCATAGAATTTGCCTCTACTTCTTCTGGAACGCTTATTTTTAAGATTTCTTCAGGATGGCAAGCCTTTTCAAGTGGATTTAATTCTTGATCATAGATTGTATCGATAGTAAAGGAAATTCTCTTTCCACTAGGCATAAAAATTTCTACTTCAGTATTTGGCTCAAAGTAATTACGTTCAGAAATGGTAATCATCTGTTTTTCATGGTCATAGTCTAACACATAAGCGAGATAATCTTGATTGGATAATTCTTGTCTACCGGTATAGTATTGATCGGTTTCATCCGCTTGATGAGTAAAATAATGGGAACTCGTTTCGCGATTCGCAACACGGGCTAATATTTTCTTCTCTTCTTCTAGAGCTTCCTTGGTCAATTTATCTTGGTAACAAAGATCGATTAATTTACGATATGAAGAAATTACGGTCGCTAGGTAGTAGTGAGAACGCATTCTTCCCTCTACTTTCAGACTGGTAACACCAATTTTAATCATATTTTCTATTTGGTCAGCTAAGTTTAAGTCTTTGGTTGCCATTGTGAATTTTTGACTATCTTCATTTTCTAAATCAAAGGCAAAGCGACAGACTTGGCTACAGCCTCCACGATTAGAATCACGATTCGTGAAATAATTCGATAAGGTACAACGTCCACTATAGAAGGTACACATAGCACCATGAATAAATACTTCGATATCCACTCCTGTTTTTTCGATAATGGTTTGAATCTCTTCCATCGATAGTTCACGGGCAAGTACGACTCGTTTTACTCCCTCGTCCTTCCAGTAATTAACGGCCTCAACATTGGTTGTTGATCCTTGGGTACTGACGTGAACTTCTACATCAGGAAAGTTCTTTCGAATATATTGAATGATAAACGGATCACTTACGATAAAAGCATCGATTCCGGCATTCGCTACTTGGCGTAAATAATCTTCAACTCCACTAATATCTTCGTTATGGAAGACAATATTGGCGGTTAAATATACTTTTTTATTTCTTTCATGAGCAAAGGTACAGGCTTCTTTAATTTCTTCGATACTAAAATTGGTAGCATTTGCCCGAAGACTATATTCTTGACCTCCGATATAAACTGCATCAGCCCCATATAGAAGGGCAAGTTTTAATCGTTCTAAATCTCCTGCTGGAGAAAGTAATTCTATTTTCTTCATGTTGTTCACTTCCCTTTCTTCACCTTGTAAATGGTTTTTTGATAGAAGAAATTGGTACTGTTTCCAATCAAAGAAGCTGTCTTTTCTAAATATTCATCTAAATCGATATTATCTCCTATTTCTACTTTTTCTTTGATTTCGTTAAAGAGTTCTAGTACTTGTAAAGAAGTATCCCTAGAAATAAAACTAGTGTCTAGAAGTCCATAGTCAAGATGATTTCTAATTAATTCAGGCAAAGCTCTAGTCCCGTTAATGATCTTTCCAAAGAAAAGACTAGTGCCGGTTTCATCTTCTGTAATTAAATAATCATTCTCATGGTTAGCATGATCCTGTAAGGTATATCTATTTTTCTGTTTCTCTTTTCCCATACTTTTAAAATAGTTAGAAATTAACATTCTTCTAGAATGAGACATACTAGGATATCCCATGATTTGAACCATCAACTGCATCTTCGTCTTTTTCTTCATCTCAATGATTTCTTCTAGAGTAATCTCATTAGCGACCAACCCATACTTGACTCCTTTTTCAAAGTAATAATTACAAGTATTGTAGTTAGTTACCATATGGGTTTGATTCCAGATTAGATCTAAGGCTAACTGTTTTCTTCTTACGATACTTAAGATCGCTAAATCATAGAAGAAAATCCCTTTAATATTCATTTTTTCTAACTCGATTAGTAATCTTTCTACTTCTTCTAATTCCTCGTTAAAAATATTTTTATTCATCGCAATAAAAAGCTCACTTTCCTTAGAAAGTTCTCCGATCTCTTCTAGCGATAATTCTGGGTAATGAACACTATAATTTTTTAATCCGAATAAAAAGAGATTGACTTTCTTTTCCTGATAGGTTTTTATTTCCTGTTTATTTTGTGGAACGACGATATACTGCATATTATTCCTTCTTCCTCTTTCGATACTATTTAATCATAGAAAAAAGAAAAAGAAAAGTTATTTTTTCCTTTTCTT